>NZ_CP014480.1:2696960-2813953 GCF_001580365.1 Kocuria turfanensis
GCGGGGGCCCGCCGGCGGCGGGGCCGTGGGGCGGGTGCCCGTGCTGCCGGTGCTGTGGGGACGGGTGTCCGCAGGACGTGTGCTCATGGGGCTACGCACCTTCCGCCTGGCTCTCCATCTTGTCGGCCCCGGTGAGCCGTTGCAGGCCGAGGGCGAGCGTGAGCCCCACGGCGACGAGGATGACCGCCAGGACACTGGCCTCGCCCATCTGGTTGCTGCGGAAACCGGTCAGGTACATGTCCAGGGGCAGGATCCGGGTCGCGGTGCCCGGTCCGCCGCCGGTGAGGCTGAAGACCAGGTCGAAGTAGGTCAGCGACCCGACCAGCATCAGCGTCGAGGACGTGACGATCGTGTACTTCAGCTGCGGGAGCGTGATCGAGAAGAACTTCCGCACGGTCCCGGCGCCGTCGAGCGTGGCGGCCTCGTACATGCTCTGCGGGATCTGCCGCACGCCCGCCTGGTAGAGCAGCGAGTGGAACGGGATGAACGACCAGGAGATGACGACCACGACCACGTAGAACGCCAGGTCCGGCCGGCCGAGCCAGTCCTGCCGGAGCACGGCCGCGTCGAAGGCCTGGGACAGCCCGAAGTTCGGGTCCAGCAGGGCCTTGAAGGCGATGCCGATCGCGGCGGCCGAGAAGAGCATCGGCAGGAAGTACAGCACCGAGAGGAACTCGCGGTAGCGCTGGTGACCGGCCATGAACACCCCGAGCAGCAGGCTCAGCGGGAACTGGACGGCGTAGCTGAGCAGGGTCAGCTTCACGGTCAGCCACATCGCCTGGCGCGAGACCGGGTTCTCGAGCACCGACACCCAGTTCCCGCCCCCCGCCCACTGCGGCGTGCCGAGCCCGTCCCACTGCATGAAGGACAGCACCAGCACGCCCAGCAGCGGGCCGATCGAGAAGATGCCGAAGAAGGCCAGGGCGGGGGCCAGCAGCCAGTTGCTGGGTCCCGCGCCCGCCCGGGCCCTGCGCCGGGCGGGCGCGCGCAGGAGCATCACAGCGTCCCGTTCATCGCGGTCTGGAACTGCTCGGGGGTCATCTCACCGGCGAAGACCTGGCTGAGGTTGGTCAGCAGGGCCTGGCCCTGGTCGGCCGGTAGCGCCTGGTCCCAGGAGAGCTGGAAGTGCGGCGCGTCCTGGACCATCGAGTAGGCGAAGTCGAGGTACTCCGGGTGCTCGGTCTCGGCGATCTTGTCCTCCACGCCGTCCACCGCCGGGATCAGGCCGGCGTCGAAGAGCGTGTCGACGGCCGTGTCGTCGAGGTTCGTCTGCTCGAGGTACTCGAAGGCCGTCTGCTGCTCCTCCTCGCTGGCGTCCGCGGACACGGCCCAGAAGTTCGCGGGGTTGCCCACGATGTTCTGCGGGTCGCCCTGTCCGCCCTCGATCTCGGGGAAGGTGGTGTAGCCGAGGTTCCCCTCCGCGGTCCACTCCGGGGCGTCGGTGAGGAAGCTGGAGTACACCCAGCTGCCGTGCAGCATCATGGCCGCCTGGTCGGTGTGCACCAGGGCGACGTCGGCGCCCGCGTCGGCCACCACCGAGCCGTAGGCGTCGCCGAAGCCGCCGGCGTCCACGAGCTCCTGGATCTTCTCGAGCGCCTCCGTGATCGCGGGGTCGGACCAGGCGTTCTCCTCGCCGTCCACGATCGCCTGGAAGACCTCCGGGCCGCCGATCCGGTCGGTGAGGTACTGGATCCACATCAGGTAGGGCCACTGGCTGGAGCCGGCCACGGAGATCGGCGTGACGCCCTCGGCCTTGAAGGCCTCCACGGCGTCCAGCATCTCCTCCCACGTGGTGGGCACCTTCACCCCGGCCTGCTCGAAGAGCTTGGTGTTGTAGTACAGGATCACCGGCTGGGTGTTGTTGTTCGGGACCGCGTAGAGCTTCCCGTCCACCGTGCCGGTCTCCAGGACGGAGTCGAGTGCGCGCTCCTCCATGCCCGGGATCTTGCCGGTCAGCTCCACCACGTTGCCGTTCTCCACGTAGCTCTCGAGGTTGTCCCCGCCCCAGTTGTAGATCAGGGTCGGGGCGTTGCCGGAGCCCACGCTGGTGCGGATCTTCTCCTTGAAGGCGTCGTTGGCGAAGTACTCGGCGGTGATCGGCTCCTCGGCGTGGGCGTCGTTCCACTCCTGGAAGGAGGTGCGGAAGGTCTCCTCCGCGCCGCCGGTGAGGGTCCAGGCGGTGGCGCCGTCGGCCTGGCCCGGCTGCGCGCCGCCGCCGCACCCGGCCAGGGTCAGGGCCGCGGCGCCCACGAGCGCGATGCGGGACAGCGACCGCCGGGAGAAGGGCGTCCACAGGGCGGGGGCGGGGCGGCGGGTGCGGTCGGTGGTCATGGCGTGCTCCTCAGCGTCGAGTGATGCCTTGCGCTTACGAAACTTTTCGTATAGCGTTTCGTTGCGAGAAGGGTAAGTGGCGCGTTTCACAGCCGTCAAGCCCTTACTGTGAGCGAGACCACTACATGTGACGTAACGAAACGTTTCGCCGCGCACCGGCAGGGTGCCCGACGTCCGAGGAGGCCGGCCCGACATGAAGAGAACGACGCTGAGCGAGGTGGCGGCGCAGGCCGGCGTGTCCAAGGGCACCGTCTCGAAGGTGCTCAACGGGCGCCCCGACGTCGGGGAGGACACCCGGGAGAAGGTCCGGGCCGCGGCCGCGGTGCTGGGCTACACGGGCTCCGCCGCGCGGCGCCCCCGCCCGGCGATCGTGCTGGTGTTCGACACCCTGGAGAGCAACTACTCGCTGCAGGTCATGGCCGGTGCCGTGGACGCCTGCGGCCGCGCCGACGCCGACCTGCTGCTGAACACCCTGCCCGCCCTGGAGCAGGGCGACCTCCCGCCCTTCTCCGACGACTGGTTCGCGGTCTGCGGCCGGAGGGGCGAGACGGCGGTCGTGGCCGTGACCACGCCGCTGACCGCGGAGCAGGTGGCGGCGGCGGCCCACGCGCAGGTCCCGCTGGTGGCCATCGACCCCGTCAACAGCCTGCCCTCCACGGTGCCGAGCATCGGCTCCACGAACTGGGCCGGCGGCTACGCGGCCACCACGCACCTGGCCGAGCTCGGGCACCGCCGGATCGGCCACCTCGCCGGCGCGGGCGGGTCGGTCCCGGCGCGCGAGCGCCTGGCCGGGTACCGCAGCGCCCTGGAGAGCGCGGAGCTCCCGCGCGACCCCCGGCTCGTGGCGGGGGACGGCTTCAGCTACGAGGCCGGCTTCGACGCCGCCCAGCAGCTGCTGGAGCTCGAGGACCCGCCGACCGCGCTGTTCGCGGCCTCCGACGAGGCCGCGCTGGGCGCGTTCGAGGCGGCGCGGCAGGCGTCCCTGCGGGTGCCCGAGGACCTGAGCGTCGTGGGCTTCGACGACACGCTGATCGCCCGCTGGGCCTCCCCGAAGCTGACCACGGTGCGCCAGCCCCTGCACGCCATGGGGGAGATGGCGGTCGAGCAGGCGCTCGCCCTGCTGGCCGGCGGGTCCCGCCGCACGCACCCGCTCCAGCTGCAGACCTCGCTGGTCGAGCGCTCCTCGACCGCCCCGCCCCGCCCGGCCTGAGCGCTCAGCGCTCCTGCACCGAGCGGTCCCGCCCGGCCTGCCAGCCGAAGACCGCGGCGAGGGCGCCGACCACGGCGAACATGACGCCGGCGGCGGCGAAGCCGCCGGTGGCGTGCAGCAGCTGCCCGACCAGGAAGGTGCCCGAGGAGCCCAGGCCGTAGCCCACGCCCTGCATCATCCCGGACAGCCGCACGGCCATGGCGGCGCTGCGGGTGCGCAGGGCGATCATGGTCAGGGCCACGGCGGTCAGCGCGCCCTGGCCCAGCCCCAGCAGCCCGGTCCAGACCCAGATCAGCTGGAGGGGGCCGAAGATCGAGAGCACGAACCCGCCGCCGGCCATCAGCGCCACCACGGCGTTGAGGACCCGCTGGTCGGCCAGGCGCACCGCCAGGGCCGGGGCGAACAGGGAGCCGGTCATCTGCAGCAGGATGGACACCGCCACGATCACCCCCGCGGTGGCCCCGTCGACCCCCCGGTCGCGCAGGATGGGAGCGAGCCAGGCGAAGACGCTGAAGGACATCATCGCCTGGAAGACCATGAACCCGGTGATCTGCCAGGCCACCGGCGACCGCCAGGGGCTGTTCCCGCCACCGCCCCCGGCCGGGGCCGCCGGCGCGGGGCTGCGGTGCCGGGCCGCCACCGGGAGCAGGAGCAGGACCACCAGCGCGGCCGGTGCCGCCCACCCGGCCAGGCCCGCCCGCCAGGAGCCCGTGGCCTGGAACAGCGGGTAGGTCAGCCCCGCCCCGAGCGCGGCGGAGGCGGCGATGGCGGTGGTGTAGAGCCCGCTCATCAGCCCGAGGCGGTGGGTGAAGTCCCGCTTCACGATCGAGGGCAGCAGCACGTTGCCCACCGCGATCGCCGCCCCGCACGCCAGGGTCCCGGCCAGCAGCAGCGGCACGGTGGCGCCCGCGGGCAGGGGCAGCCCGCGGGCGGCCAGCCCGGCGGCGAGCAGGACCATCGCGCCCAGCAGCACGGTCTCCGCCCCGTACCGGCGGGCCAGCCGCGGGGCGAGCGGGGCGAACACCCCCAGCAGCGTCACCGGGGCCGTGGTCAGCACGGTCACCGCCCAGGAGGGCAGGCCGGCCGCGGCGGTGATCTCCGGCAGGATCGCGGAGAAGCTGGAGAAGACGGTGCGCAGGTTCAGCCCCACCAGCACCACGCAGACCCCCAGGTAGACCAGGGCCCGGCGCGAGGTCGAAGCGGGAGCCTGCTGCACGGCGGGCGGGGTGGGCACGGGGCGGTCTCCTCGGGAATCGGGGGCTGACCCGGCGCCACGAGGCCCGGGCCGGGTCCCAGGGTACGACGAAAACCGCCGGCCCCCGTGTGCTCCCGGCCACCCCCGCCGGGGCGGATCCACGGCGTCAGCGCAGCAGCAGGCCGGCCAGGAGGACGGCCGGAAAGGACAGGAACGAGCTGAGCAGGATGATGTCGCGCCCCGCGTTGGAGGGCATCCGGAACTGGGACGAGAACAGGAACACGTTCTGCGCCGTGGGCAGCGCCGCCATGACGACGACCCCCAGCAGCTCGGTGGCGCCCAGGCCGAAGCCGAAGCGGGCGATCCCCCACGCCACGACCGGCATGAGCACCACCTTGACGAGCGTTCCCCCGATCACGTCCGGCACCAGCGCACGGTTGCGGAACGGGCGCTGCCCGTGCAGGCCCATGCCGAACAGCAGGAGCAGCAGCGGGACGGACGCCTCCCCGAGCATCTCCAGGGGGACCCAGAGCACCTCGGGAACCGCCGGCCCGGTGGCGGAGAGCACCACCCCCAGCGCGGTGCCGACCGTCACCGGATTGGCGACCGAGCGCAGGATCGTGCGCCCGGCGGACGCGCCGGTCCGGGACGGGGCCGGTGTCCTGGTGGCCGTGGCCGCGCCCGGGCCGGCGCGCCGGGACGGGCGGGCGACCCAGGAGAACACGAGCAGGTAGAGCGGGGCGATCACGAGCAGCTGGGCGAGCAGGACCGAGACCACGGGGGCGGCGCTGCCCACCGCGTAGAGGGCGACGGGCAGCCCGATGTTCCCGGCGTTGACGTAGGAGGAGGCCATCGCCCCGACCGCCGTGCGCGCCGCGCCACGGCGCAGCACCGCGGCGCTGTACAGCGCGAAGACCGCCCCCGCCACCGCTGCGGTGGCGAGGGCGATCGGGGTGTAGACCCCCAGCACGGCCCGCAGGTCGGTGCCCGCGACGAGCACCAGCATCAGGGCCGGGTTGGTGAGGTAGTAGACGACGGGGGTGAGGCCCGCCCGCATGGCGCGGGCCTCACCGGGCAGCAGCGCGGAGGTGGCGAAGCCGAGCAGCGCGATCACGGCGACCACGCCGAAGCCCAGCAGCACCCCCGTCATCCGGTCCTCTCCCGTTCGGTCAGCGGACCAGGCAGGGTCGCTTGGGGTCGAAGCTCCAGCCCTCGATCAGGTACTGCATGGCCGCGGCGTCGTCGCGGGCGCCCAGCCCGTGCTCGAGGTAGAGCTCGTGCGCCGCCGCCAGGCGCTCGCGGTCCAGCGCCACGCCGAGCCCCGGGGTGGCCGGGACCTCGATCGCACCGTCGCGGATGCGCAGCGGCTCCTGGGTGAGCCCCTGGCCGTCCTGCCAGATCCAGTGGGTGTCCAGCGCGGTGATCTCCCCGGGGGCCGCCGCGCCCACGTGGGTGAACATGGCCAGCGAGATGTCGAAGTGGTTGTTCGAGTGCGAGCCCCACGTCAGGCCGAACTCGTGGCACAGCTGCGCCACGCGCACGGACCCGGCCATCGTCCAGAAGTGCGGGTCGGCCAGGGGGATGTCCACGGCGTTGGACCGCACCGCGTGGGACATCTCGCGCCAGTCGGTGGCGATCATGTTCGTGGCCGTCCGCAGCCCCGTGGCCCGCCGGAACTCCGCCATCACCTCACGGCCCGAGAACCGGCCCTCGGCCCCGCACGGGTCCTCCGCGTAGGCGACGACGCCCTGCATCCGCCGGCCCAGCCGGACCGCCTCCTCCAGGAGCCAGCCGCCGTTGGAGTCCAGGGTCACCCGCGCCTCGGGGAAGCGCTCCTTGATCGCGGTGACGGCGTCGACCTCCACGTCCCCGGCCTGGACCCCGCCCTTGAGCTTGAAGTCCGTGAAGCCGTAGCGCTCCTTCGAGGCCTCGGCCAGGCGGACCACGGCCTCGGGGGTCATCGCCTCCTCCCGGCGCACCCGCGCCCAGGCGTCCGTGCCGTCCGGCTCCCGCAGGTAGGGCAGGTCCGTGCTGTCCGGGTCGCCCACGAAGAACAGGTATCCCAGCATCGGCACGGCGTCCCGCTGCCGGCCCTCCCCGAGCAGCTCCGCCACCGGAACGCCCAGGAACTGCCCGTGCAGGTCCAGCAGCGCCGACTCGATGCCGGTCACCGCGTGCACGGTGGTGCGCAGGTCGAAGGTCTGCAGCCCGCGGCCCCCGGCGTCGCGGCCGGCGAAGACGGTGGCGATCCGGCGCAGCAGGCTGCGGAACAGGGCCACCGGCTCCCCGGTGATCAGGGTCCCGGCCTCCTCGAGGGTGGCGCGGATCTTCTCCCCGCCGGGCACCTCGCCCAGGCCGGTCCGCCCGTCGGAGTCGGTGACGATCACGACGTTGCGGGTGAAGAAGGGCCCGTGGGCGCCGGAGAGGTTCAGCAGCATGGAGTCGTGCCCGGCGACCGGCACGACCTCCACCCGGGCGATGGTGGGCTGGGTGCTCATGCCTGGTCTCCCGCGGAGTTCCCGGCCAGCTGGATGCGGCCGTCGACGCGCCGGTTGAGGTGCCAGGGGTTGGCGGCCTGCACCGGGGCGGGCAGCAGGGCGTCGGGGATGTTCTGGTAGGCCACCGGGCGCAGGAAGCGCTCGATCGCCAGCGTGCCCACGGAGGTGGTCCGGGAGTCGGAGGTCGCCGGGAACGGGCCGCCGTGGACCATGGCGTCCCCGACGTCCACGCCGGTCGGCCAGCCGTTGGCGAGGATCCGCCCGACCTTGCGCTCGAGCACCGGCAGCAGCGGGGCGGCGGTGTCGAAGTCCTCCTCGGACAGGAACAGGCTGGCGGTGAGCTGGCCCTCCATCCGGGCGGCCGCCGTCACCAGCTCCTCGGCGGAGCCATAGCGGATCACCAGGGAGGAGGCGCCGAAGATCTCCTCCTGCAGCACGGGGTTGGTCAGGAAGGTGGGGACTCCCGTGCCGAAGACCACCGGCGCCGGGGCGTTCTCGGTGGCGCCCTCCCGGCCCCGGGCCACGACCTCGACGCCGTCCTGGGCGGCCAGGGCGTCGATGCCCTCCCGGCAGGAGCGGGCGATGCCGGGGGTGAGCATGGTCGCGCCCTCGGCGTCGGCCAGCGCCCGGTCCACGGCGGCGAGGAAGGCGTCCCCGGCGGCTCCGGCGGGGACGAACAGCAGCCCCGGGTTGGTGCACAGCTGCCCGGAGGAGCCGGTGAGGGAGGTGACGTAGGCGCGGGCGAACTCGTCGGCGTCGCCGCGCAGCGCGGAGTCGAAGAGGAACACCGGGTTGATGGAGCTCATCTCCGCGTAGACGGGGATCGGCTCCGGGCGGGCGGCGGCCGTGGCCATCAGCGCGGTGCCCGCACCGCGGGAGCCGGTGAAGCCGATGGCCTTGACGGCGGGGTCCCTGGCCAGGGCCTGGCCGATGCTCGCGCCCGGGCCGTAGACCAGGGAGAACACCCCGGGGTGCAGCCCGCACTCGGCCACGGCGTCGGTGAGGGCGCGACCGACGAGCTCCCCGGTGCCCGGGTGGGCGTTGTGCGCCTTGAAGACCACCGGGCAGCCGGCGGCCAGCGCCGAGGCGGTGTCCCCGCCGGCGGTGGAGAAGGCGAAGGGGAAGTTGCTGGCGCCGAAGACGGCCACCGGGCCGAGGGGGACCTTGCGCTGGCGCAGGTCCGGGCGCGGCAGCGGGGTGCGCTCCGGCAGGGCCGGCTCGATGCGCACGCCCCGGTGGTCGCCCTGGCGCACGACGGACGCGAACAGCCGCAGCTGCCCGGTGGTGCGGGCCAGCTCGCCCTGCAGGCGCGGCACCGGCAGCCCGGTCTCGGTCGAGGCGCGCTCGACGAGCTCCGGGCCGACGGCCTCGATGTTGGCGGCGATCGTCTCCAGGAAGGTGGCGTGGGTCTGCGGGTCGAGGGTGCTGAAGGACGCGACGGCCTCCTCGGCGGCCGCGGTGGCCTCGGCGAGCTGGTCCTCGCTGATCAGCGAGTACTCGGGCTCGAGCTCGCCGTTGGTCGCGGGGTCGATGCCGCGGGTGGTGCCGTTGGTGCCGACGACCTGACGGCCGGCGATGATGGAGTGGCCGGAGAGGGCGGTGGTCTGGGTGCTCACGGACATGGGCTTCCTTCGCTGTCTGTGCTGCGGTCTGGTGGACGGGGCGCGCTCGGGGCGTCAGGCCCGCTGGAGGCTGCTGCCCCAGGTCGTGGCGCGGTTGGTCTCGATGAGGGCGGTGAGGTCGGCGAGGTCGGCCCCGGTGAGGTCCTGCAGCGGGGGGCGCACGCCGCCGGCGTCCCGGCCCACGGCCTTCAGCCCGCCCTTGATGATCGACACCCCGTAGCCCTTGGCCCGGTCGCGGATCTCCAGGTAGGGGAGCACGAAGTTCTTCAGCTTCTCCGTGACCGCCGCACGGTCCTGGGCGCGGACGTCGCGGTAGAACTCCAGGGCGAACTCGGGGACGAAGTTGTACATGGCCGAGGAGTAGGTGCTCATGCCCAGCTGCAGCAGCGGCAGGGCGAAGGTCTCGGCGGTCGGCAGACCGCCGAGGTAGAACAGCCGGTCGCCGTTGCGGGTGTAGACCTTGGTGAGGTGCTCGATGTCGCCGACGCCGTCCTTGAACCCGATGAAGTTCTCGTGGCGGTCGGCCAGCCGGGCGATGGTCTCGGCGGAGTAGATGGCGTTGGCACGGTTGTAGGCGATCACCGCCAGGTCGGTGGCCGCGCACACCGCGCTGGCGTGGGCGAGCAGGCCGTCCTGGTCGCACTCGGTGAGGTAGGGCGGCAGCAGCAGCAGGCCCTCGGCCCCGGCGGCGGCCGCGTCGGTGGCGTTGCACACGGCCTGGGCGGTGTTGCCGGCGGCGGGGGCGAGCACCGGCACGGTGGCCCCGACCTCCTCGACCGCGGCCCGCACCACGGTGGCGGTCTCCTCCGGGGTCAGGGAGAAGCCCTCCCCGGTGCCGCCGGCGGCGAAGAGCCCGGCCACCGGGTAGGAGGCCTGCCAGGCCAGGTGCTGCCGGTAGGCGTGCTCGTCGAAGAGCAGGTCGGCGTCGAACGCGGTCACCGGGAAGGACAGCAGGCCGTCCTTGAGCCGAGCGGCGAGTTCCTGGGGAGTGTGTCGGGCCACGGTCGTCGTCCTTCGTGTCAGGCGTGGGGCGGAATGCCCGGGAATCACGTCTCACCCTAGGAAGGGGCTTCGATGCCTGTCCAAGCCCATTTGTGAATGAGTTGATGCTGCGAAGGTATTGAGCAGGGCGCTCAGTGCAGCTGCGTGCGCAGCAGCTCCAGCAGGTGGTGCAGGGCGGGGTTCCGGGAGTGGCGGTCCCACAGGGCGTGCAGCTCCACCGAGTCCGTGGAGCTGCTGGAGAGCCGGAGGTAGGCGACCCCGGGGATGCCGAGCAGGCGGGCGGACTCGGGGACGAAGGCGAGCCCGCGGCCGGCGGCCACGAGCGCCACCATGGTGAGGATCTGGCTGACGGTGTGGACGACGTTGCGGTGCTCCACCTCCACGAGCCGCACCACGTGGTCGTAGAAGTACCGCGCCTTGGTGGGGGAGTGCATGATCAGCGGCAGGTCCTTGAGGTCCGCCGAGGTGACGGGCCGCTTGAGCGCGGTCAGGGGATGGTCTGCCGGGGCGGCCACGAGGAGGTCCTCGGCGAGCAGCAGCTGGGACTCGAAGACGTCCGTGTCGAAGGGCGGGCGGGCCAGCCCGAGGTCGAGGTCCCCGTCCTGCAGGGCGTGCAGCTGCTCCCCGGTCACCAGCTCCTGCAGGTTGACGTCGACGTCCGGCAGCACCTGTTCGATCTCGCTCAGCAGCGGCCCCAGCAGGCTGAAGCCGGAGGCGGCCGTGAAGCCGATCCGCAGCACTCCCGACCGCCCGGCCGCGATCCGGCGCGCGAGCAGGGGGGCGCGGTCGGCGGCGACCACCAGCTTGCGCGACTCCACCAGGAAGGCCCGCCCGGCGGCGGTCAGGGCCACGCGGCGGTTGTCCCGCTCCAGCAGCTCCACCCCGAGCGTCTTCTCCAGCTTCTGGATCTGCCGGCTCAGCGGGGGCTGGGTCATGTTGAGCCGCGCGGCGGCGCGGCCGAAGTGCAGCTCCTCCGCGACGGCGATGAAGCTGCGGGCCTGGTCAAGGGTGAACATCATGTCCTTCGGGTATTACTCAATGCACGAATGGGCTTGGACAGGCATCGTAGTCTCTTCCTAGTCTCAAGTCTCACATCGCCTGTGACTGCACTCACAGCACCGCGTTCCCGGCGGGTCCGCCGGAGCGCCCCGCCCCTCTCTGCGTCAGGAGCTCCCATGAACAAGACATCGCTGCGCCAGGTCCTGGTCGGCGCGACCGCGGCGACCTCGCTGCTCGCCCTCACCGCCTGCGGGGGCAACGTCGGCGCCGGGTCCGCGGACGCCGGCCAGGAGTTCCCCTCCGAGCCGATCACCCTGACCGTCGGCCAGGCGGCGGGCGGCTCCACCGACCTCATCGCCCGTGCCGTGGCCGACGCCGCCACCGAGGACCTCGGGGTCCCCGTGCCGGTCGTGAACCAGCCCGGCGCCAACGGCGCCCTCGCCACCCAGGAGGTCGCCGGCGCGGCGCCCGACGGGCAGAACCTGGTGCTGCTCAACGCCTCGCTGATCACCATCACCCCCCTGGCCGTGGGGGAGGAGGAAGCGGTGTCCCTGGACGACCTCGAGGTGCTCAAGGGGCTCTCCCAGGACGACTACGTCATGGTGGCGAGCAGCGAGTCCGGGTTCGAGAACCTCCAGGACGTGGAGAACGCGTCCGGCTCCTTCAGCTACGGCACCACCGGCGTGGGCACCGGCTCCCAGCTCGCCCAGACCGTGCTGTTCGCCCAGGCCGACATCACCGGCACCGAGGTGCCCTTCGACTCCGGCGCCCCGGCGCTGACCGCCGTGCTCGGCGACCAGGTGCAGGTGGCCACGGTCCAGCTGGGCGAGGCGAAGCCGCAGATCGACGCCGGGGAGGTGACGCCCATCGTGGTGTTCTCGAAGGAGCGCAACGAGTTCCTGCCCGACGTGCCCACCGCGGTGGAGTCCGGCTACGACGTCCCCGTCTCCCAGTACCGTGCCGTGGCCGCCCCCGAGGGACTGCCGGAGGACGTCAAGGCCCGTCTGGTCGAGGCCTTCGACGCCGCCGTGGCCTCGGAGTCCTACCAGGACTTCAACGAGCAGAACCTGCTCACCCCGTGGGAGGTCTCCGGCGAGGAGGTCGAGCAGGAGTGGACCGAGCTGGCCGACCGCTACCAGCAGCTCGTCGAGGAGCACGACATCTCCCTCGCCGAGTAGGCGGACGCGAAGGACCCCGCGCCGCCATGACGACCACCATCCCCAGGAGCGCCTCCATGAAACCTTCCCGCACGGCCGACCACGCCTCCGTCGCCGAGGTCCTCGTCGACGAGGACGCCGCCGCCGAGGACCTCACCCCGGAGCAGCTCGCCGCCGAGTGGGAGGCCGAGGGCCCGCCGCCCGGCGGCCGGGCGGCGGCGCTCGGGTCGACCCTGGTGGTCACGGTGCTGGCCGCCGCGGCGGCGCTGCTGTCCCTGGGCATGGGACTGGGCACCCCTCAGCAGCCGGGCCCGGGCCTGTGGCCGTTCCTGGTCAGCGTGGCGGCCGTGGTGATCGGGCTGGCCCACCTCGTCACGGGGCGGCGCGGGGGTGAGGGCGAGAAGTTCACCCGGGAGTCGCTGCTGGCCGTCCACGGCCTCGTGACGCTGGTCGGGCTGGTGCTGCTCATGCCCGTGATCGGGTTCGAGATCCCCGCCCTGCTCCTGTCCTTCGTCTGGATGAAGTTCCTGGGCGGTGAGACGTGGCGGGCGGCGACGCTCTACTCGGTCCTCGTCGTCGTCGCGTTCTATCTGATCTTCATCTCCGCCCTCGGCACGTCGATCCCGCACCTGTTCTGACGGCCGCCGCTCCCGGCGGCCACCGACCAAAGGCTCCCGCATGGACTTCCTGCAACCCGCCCTGGACGGCTTCGGCGTCGTCCTCCAGCCGACCAACCTCCTGTACTGCCTGCTCGGCGTGGTCATCGGCATGCTGATCGGCGTGCTGCCGGGCCTCGGCCCGGCCGCGACCATCGCCATCCTGCTGCCGCTGACCTACGGCATCGAACCGGTCACGGCGATCATCATGCTCGCCGGCATCTTCTACGGCGCCCAGTACGGCGGCACGATCACCTCGGTGCTGCTCCGGCTGCCCGGCGAGGCCAGCTCCGTGGTCACCGTCTTCGACGGCTACATGATGGCCAAGCAGGGCCGGGCCGGCACCGCCCTGGGCATCGCCGCGATCGGGTCCTTCGTCGGCGGCACCGTCGCCATCGTCGGCCTGACGTTCCTCGCCCCGGTGGTGGCCGGCTTCGCCCTCGACTTCGGTCCGCCCGAGTACACGGCCCTGGCCCTGCTCGGGATCCTGCTGGTGGCGACCATCAGCAACGGCAACAAGGCCAAGGCCCTCATCGCCGCCTGCTTCGGGCTGCTGCTGGCCACGGTGGGCCGGGACGTCTTCACCGGGGCCGAGCGGCTGACGTTCGGCAACCTCAACCTCGCCGACGGCATCGACTTCGTGCCCGTCGCGATGGGCCTGTTCGGCCTGGGCGAGATCCTGCACAACCTGGAGGAGCGCCACCGGGCCGCCAAGGCCCCCGACAGGGTCTCCAACGTCTGGCCCTCCCGGGCGGACCTCAAGCAGTCCTCCGGGGCCATCGGCCGCGGGTCCGTCCTGGGCTTCTTCCTCGGCATCCTCCCCGGCGGCGGCGCCACGATCTCCTCGATGGCCGCCTACGCGATGGAGAAGAAGCGCGCCAGGCAGCCCGAACGGTTCGGCAGGGGAGCGGTCGAGGGCGTGGCCGGACCCGAGACGGCCAACAACGCCGCGGCCACGAGCTCCTTCATCCCGCTGCTCACCCTGGGCATCCCGGCGAACGCCACGATGGCCCTGATGTTCGGCGCCCTGCTGATCCAGGGCGTCACGCCCGGCCCCCAGCTCGTCCAGCAGGACCCGGAGCTGTTCTGGGGCGTCGTCAACTCGATGTACATCGGCAACATCCTGCTGCTGATCATGTCGATCCCGCTGATCGGGATCTTCGTGCGCATCCTGCGGGTGCGGGGCGCCATCCTGGCCCCCATCACGGTCCTCATCACGATGCTGGGCGCCTACACCATCAACAACTCGATGTTCGACGTCATGCTGGTGGTGGTGTTCGGCGCCATCGGCTACCTCATGAAGAAGTACGGGTTCGAGCCGGGCCCGCTGGTGCTGGCCTTCGTCCTCGGCTCCCTGCTGGAGTCCAACCTGCGCCGGTCCCTGCTGGTCTTCGAGGGCGACGCCACCGGCTTCTTCACCCGGCCCATCTCGGCGACCCTGCTGCTGCTGTTCGTGCTGGTCGCCGTTCTGCCCCTCGTCCAGTCCGCCGTGCGGCGCCGCCGGTCCCCCGGATCCTCCGCGGAGCCCGCCGGCGACGCCGATCGCACCCCCGTCAAGGAGAACGCATGAGCATCCTGGTTGGTTACGTCCCCACCCCCGTCGGAGAGGCCGCCGTCCGGGCGGCCGTCGAGGAGGCCAGCCTCCGCGAGGAGCCGCTGCTGGTCGTCAACTCGGTCCGGGAGGGCGCCCTGGCGGACCCGACCGTGGCCTCCGACGACGACCTCCGGCGCGTCACGGACGCCGCGGCCGCCGCCGGGGTGGACTGCACCGTCCTGCAGCCGTCCCACCGCAGCGACCTGGCCGAGGAGATCCTCGACCTCGCCCGCGAGCACGACGTGTCCCGGATCGTCATCGGGCTGCGCCAGCGCACGCAGGTGGGCAAGTTCATCATGGGCTCCCACGCCCAGCGGATCCTGCTGCAGGCGGACCGTCCGGTCCTGGCCGTCAAGGCCCCCGACGCGCACCTCTGAGCACCCGCGGTCGCCCCGAGGCGCCGCTGCCGGCCCGTGCCGGCGGCGGCGCCTCGCCCGTTCCGCGGGTCAGGCGCTCTCGCGCCGCACGAGCTCGCCGACGACGTGCTCCACCCGGGGGGCGTCGCCGCTGAGCGCGATGTCCGCGGCCGTCTCCCCGATCTCCTCCAGCGGGAAGCGGACCGTGGTCAGTCCCGGGGCGAAGTCCCGCAGGTTCGGGATGTCGTCGAACCCGGCCACCCAGAGGTCCTCGGGCACGTGCAGCCCCGCGTGCCGCAGGGCCGCGATCGCGCCGAGGGCCATGACGTCGTTGGCGGCGACGAGCGTGAGCCCGCGCAGCCCCTCGGCACCGACGCGCGCGACGAGGTCCCGGACCGACTCGTAGCCGCCCTCGCTGTCGAAGCCGTGCACGGTCTCCACCTCGGCCGCCAGTCCCGCCCTGGTCAGGGCCGCCCGGAACCCCGCCCGCCGCTCGGCCGCCGTGGTCAGGTCGTCCGGCCCGCCGAGGAAGGCGAACCGGGTCCGCCCGGCCTCGACCAGCATGCCGGTCAGGTCCGACCCCGCGCTGCGGTTGTCGATGGTGACCGCTCCGGCGCCCTCCAGCCAGTCCTGGCCGATGGTCACCACGCGGCCGCCGTTCCTCTGGTACCGCTCGAGCTCCGCGAGCAGCCGCGGGTCGATGCTCTCCCGGCGTGAGCCGGCCATGATGATGGCGTCGGTGCGGTGGGCGGCGAAGGCGGACACCGCGTCGAGCTGGTCGGTGCCGCTGGTCGCGGCCAGCAGCAGCTGGTGCCGGTGGGTCCGGGCCCGGCGCTGCACCCCCTTGGCGATCGACGAGAAGTAGGGGTCGGCGATGTCGTGCACGACGAGCCCGACGAGCCCGGTGGTGGAGCGGGCCAGCGCCTGGGCCTGCGCGTTGGCCACGTAGCCGAGGGTCTCCGCGGCCAGGCGCACGCGCTCCGCGATCTCCTCCGCCGGCCGCCGGTCCGAGCCGTTGAGCACCCGGGAGGCCGTGGCCAGGGACACCCCGGCCTGCCGCGCCACCTGGGACAGGGTCACTGCGCTCATCGTGCGGTCCTGCTTCCTCCCCGCTGCCGTCGGGCCTCTGGTGTCGTCGCCCGTGAAGTCCGGGCCGCGAATGTGTTGACAGTCACACTGAGGCAACTCTAGAGTGGAAAGCGCTTTCCTGCAAATTCCCCAACCGTTTGGAGTGGACGATGTCCCAACCCCGAGTCCTACGCATCGCCATGAACGGCGTCACCGGCCGCATGGGCTACCGGCAGCACCTGCTGCGCTCGATCCTGCCCATCCGGGACCAGGGCGGGATCACGCTGCCCGACGGCAGCCGCGTCACCGTCGAGCCGATCCTCGTGGGCCGCAGCGCCGCGAAGCTCGAGGAGCTGGCCCGCCGGCACGGGGTCGAGCGCTGGAGCACCGATCTCGACGCCCTCATCGCCGACCCCACGGTGGACATCGTCTTCGACGCCTCCATGACCAGCCTGCGCGCGAGCACCCTCCGGAAGGCCATGTCCGCCGGCAAGCACGTGTTCACCGAGAAGCCGACCGCCGAGACGCTGCGGGAGGCCGTGGAGCTCGCGCGCGTCGGCCGCGAGAGCGGGGTGACCGCCGGGGTCGTCCACGACAAGCTCTACCTGCCCGGGCTGGTGAAGCTGCGCCGGCTGGTGGACGAGGGCTTCTTCGGCCGGATCCTCTCCGTGCGCGGGGAGTTCGGGTACTGGGTCTTCGAGGGCGAGCACCAGGAGGCCCAGCGCCCCTCGTGGAACTACCGGCGCGAGGACGGCGGGTCGATGACCACGGACATGTACTGCCACTGGAACTACGTCCTGGAGGGGATCGTGGGCCCGGTGCGCTCGGTCACCTCCAAGGCGGTGACGCACATCCCCGCCCGCTGGGACGAGCAGGGCCACGAGTACCCGGCCACCGCCGACGACGCCGCCTACGGCGTCTTCGAGTGCGAGACGCCCGCCGGGGACCCCGTGATCGCGCAGATCAACTCCTCCTGGGCCGTGCGCGTGTACCGCGACGAGCTCGTGGAGTTCCAGGTCGACGGCACGCACGGCTCGGCCGTCGCCGGGCTGACCAAGTGCGTCGCCCAGCAGCGCGCCCACACGCCCAAGCCGGTGTGGAACCCGGACCTGCCCGTCACCGAGTCCTTCCGCGACCAGTGGCTGGAGGTGCCCGCCAACGCCGAGCTGGACAACGGCTTCAAGGCGCAGTGGGAAGAGTTCCTCGCGGACGTCGTCGCCGGGCGCGAGCACCGCTTCGGCCTGCTCTCGGCCGCCCGCGGCGTCCAGCTCGCGGAGCTGGGCCTGCAGTCCTCGGCCGAGCGCCGCACCATCGACATCCCGGAGCTGGACCTCACCGCGGAGGCCGGCCGGGGCGCGGACCGGACGGCGGACCCCGAGGCCGCCGGAGCGCTCCGGTGACCGCCGTGCACCTGCCGGACGGCGCCGGCTCCCGCACCGAGCACGTGCTCGCCGAACCGGGGGCCTGGCCCCGCCCGCAGGCGCCGATCGGCTCGCGGCGGGCCTATGCCGCGGCGCACGTCGTGCCGCACGTCCTCGCCGACAACACCCCCGGGGCGCCGGCGCAGCTGGACTGGGACGCGACCCTGGGCTTCCGGCACGACGTCTGGTCCTACGGGCTGGGCGTGGCCGACGCCATGGACACCGCCCAGCGGGGCATGGGCCTGGACTGGCCCGCCACCCAGGAGCTGATCCGCCGCTCCACCGCCGAGGCGGCCGCCGCGCTGACCGCCGGGCACCCGGGCCTGCGGGGCCGCACGGTGCGCGACCTCATCGCGTGCGGGGCCGGCACGGACCAGCTGGACCCGGCGGGGATCGCCCCGGGCGAGGCGGGGCTGCGCGCCGTCGAGGCCGCCTACCGGGAGCAGCTGGCGGTCGTGGAGGGCGCCGGGGCCAAGGTCGTGCTCATGGCCTCCCGGGCGCTGGTGCGCGCCGCGCGCGGCGCGGAGGACTACCTGCGGGTCTACACCGGCCTGCTGGACGAGGTCCGGCACCCAGTGGTGCTGCACTGGCTCGGCACGATGTTCGACCCGGCCCTCACCGGGTACTGGGGCAGCGAGGAGGTCGAGGCCGCCACGGAGACGTTCCTGCAGCTGATCCGGTCCCGCCCGGACAAGGTCGACGGCGTCAAGGTCTCCCTGCTGGACGCCGGGCACGAGACCCGGCTGCGGGCAGCCCTGCCGGACGGGGTCCGCCTCTACACCGGGGACGACTTCAACTACCCCGAGCTCGTCCACGGCGACGGCACCCGGCACTCCGACGCCCTGCTGGGCATCTTCGCCGGCATCTACCCGGCCGCCTCCACCGCCCTGCAGGCCTACGACGACGGGCAGCCGGACCGGGCGCGGGCGATCCTCGACTCCACGGAGGCCCTCGGGCGCCACGTCTTCGGCGCCCCGACCTTCTACTACAAGTCCGGCATCGCCTTCCTCTCCTGGCTCAACGGGCACCAGCCCGGCTACCAGATGGTCGGCGGCCTCCACTCCGGGCGCTCGGTGCCGCACCTCGTGCGGGTCTTCCAGCTGGCCGACCGCGCCGGGCTGCTGCTCGACCCCGAGCTGGCGGCCCGGCGGATGGGCGCCTTCCTGGACGTCGCCGGAGCCGGGGCTCCGGCCCTGGTCCCGGCCGGCGGCGCGGGAGGTGCGGCGTGAGCGCGGACTTCCAGCTGTCGCTGAACACCGGCACCACCCGCAACCTCACCCTGCAGGAGGCCGTCGACGCCACGGCCCGGGCGGGGCTCGGGCACATCGGGGTGTGGCGCGACCGCGTGGCCGAGGCGGGCCTGGAGGAGGCGGCGCGGATGATCTCCCGCGCCGGCCTGCAGGTCTCCAGCCTCTGCCGGGGCGGCTTCCTCACGGCGACCGACGAGGCGGGGCAGCGGGCCGCACTCGAGGACAACCGGGCCGCGATCCGCGAGGCCGCGGCCCTGGGCACCGGCGAGCTGATCATGGTCGTCGGCGGCCTGCCCGCCGCCGCCCACGTCCTCGGCGGCACCGGCGACCGCGGCGACAAGGACCTGGTGGCCGCCCGGGCGCGGGTGGCCGACCGGCTGGCCGAGCTCGTGCCCTTCGCCCGGGAGCACGGGGTCCGCCTGGTGCTCGAGGCGCTGCACCCCATGTACGCCGCGGACCGGGCCGTGCTCTCCACCCTGAAGCAGGCGCTGGACTACGCCGCGCCCCACCCCCCGGAGACCGTGGGCGTGGTGGTCGACACCTTCCACGTGTGGTGGGATCCCGAGCTGGAGGCGCAGATCGCCCGGGCCGGGGCCGAGGGGAGGCTGGCGTCCTACCAGGTGTGCGACTTCAACCTGCCGATCGCCGCCGACGCCCTGCTCTCCCGAGGGATGATGGGGGACGGGGTGATCGACTTCGCCACGATCGGCCGCTGGGTCGCCGCCGCGGGCTACACGGGCCCGGTGGAGGTGGAGATCTTCAACCAGGAGATCTTCGACCAGGACGCCGACGTCACGCTCGCCGTGATGAAGCAGCGCTGGGCGTCCCTCGTGCTGCCGTCCCTGACGGGCGAGCCCGCTCGTGCCCCCGCCTGAGGGCGGCGGGCGCGCACCGGGCGGCCGCCCCCGGGTGGTCGTGGCGCCGGACAAGTTCAAGGGCACGCTCACGGCCCCCGAGGCCGCCGAGGCCCTCGCCGCCGGGGTCCGGCGGCACTGGCCCGGAGCCCGGGTCAGCACGGTCCCGCTCGCCGACGGCGGCGAGGGCACGGTGGACGCCGCCGTGGCGGCCGGTGCGCAGCTGCGCCGGACGGCGGTCCGCGGCGCGCTCGGGGCCCGCGTGCGGGCGCGCTGGGCGCTGCTCACGGCCGAGAACGGCAGCACCACCGCGGTGGTCGAGTCCGCCCAGGCCGCCGGGCTCGACCAGGTCCGGCCCAGCCCGGCCACGGCCCGTGCGGCGCACAGCTACGGCTGCGGCCAGCTGATCCGCGCGGCGCTGGACGCCGGGGCGGCGGACGTCGTGGTCGGCCTGGGCGGCTCGGCGATGACCGACGGAGGCTCCGGCGCCCTGCGGGCGCTCGGGCTGGAGGTGCTCGACGACGGCGGCGCCCCCGTGCCGCTGGGCGGCGCGGGCCTGCTGCGGGCCGCCCGCCTGGACGCCTCCGGGCTGGACCCCCGGCTGCGGTCGGTGCGGCTGCGGCTGGCGGTGGACGTCCAGAACCCGCTGTACGGGCCCGCCGGCGCCGCCCACGTCTTCGCGGGGCAGAAGGGCGCCGACGCCGGGGCCCGCGCCGAGCTCGACGCCGCGCTGCGGCGCTGGGCGGCCCTGCTGGCCGGCACGCCCGGGTCCCGCCCCTTCCGGCGCCCGGGCGCGGGAGCCGCCGGCGGCTTCCCGTCCGGCTTCCTGGCCCTGACCCCCGCCGTGCTGGAGGGGGGCTTCGAGCTCGTGGCCGCGCTCGTGGGCCTCGAGCAGCACCTGCAGAGAGCCGACCTGCTGCTGGTCGGGGAGGGGTCCCTGGACGAGCAGTCGCTGCAGGGCAAGGCGCCGCTGGCCGCCGCGGCCGTGGCCGCGGCGCGGGGGATCCCCGTGGCGGCGGTCGCCGGGCGGCTGTCCCTGTCCGCCCGGCAGCTGCGCGAGGCCGGCGTCGGGGCCGCCGCGTCCCTCGTGGACGTCGCCCCCTCCGAGGCCGAGGCCCGGGCCCGGGCGGGCCACTACGCGCCGCTGGCCGCGGCCGAGGCCCTGCGGCAGCTCGATCGCGTGCGTCCTGAGCCGGGGCGCGACGCGCCGGTCCGGACGCACGAGGACACACCCGGATCCATCCGGCATTGTGGTTGACGTCACACCCCGCGACCCCTAGCCTTGAGGGCAACGCGAGCATGGAAAACGCTTTCCCATCCGTTCCGAGGAGAGACCGATGACAATCAGGCAGATCGACACCGAACCGCTCCGGGTCGCCCGGCCGCGGCTGCGCCGAGGGGCGGTCCCGGTATGAGCGCCGTCGAGGAGATCACCCGGAAGGGCCTGCCCGGGGGCCGCGGGAAGCGCGCGGCCGGCCGGCAGGGGCCCCGCCCCGACCGGCGGGACAACAAGGCCGCGGCGGTCTTCCTGGCGCCCTGGATCGTGGGGCTCGTGGTCATCACCCTCGGCCCCATGCTGATGTCGCTCTACCTCTCCTTCACCGACTACAACCTGATGCGGTCCCCGGACTGGATCGGCCTGGAGAACTTCTCCCGGATGCTCGAGGACGCGCGGCTGCACAACTCCCTGAAGGTGACCTTCACCTACGTGTTCGTGGGGGTCCCGCTGCAGCTGGCGCTCGCCCTGGCGATCGCCATGGTCCTGGACCGGGGCCTGCGCGGCCTCGCGTTCTACCGCTCGGTCTTCTACCTCCGTCCCTGCTCGGCGCCTCCGTGGCGATCGCGATCCTGTGGAAGCAGCTCTTCGGGACCAGCGGGCTGGTCAACCAGGTGCTGGCCCTCGTCGGCATCGAGGGCATCGGGTGGATCTCGGACCCCCGGACGGCGCTCGGCAGCATCATCCTGCTGCACGTGTGGACCTTCGGGGCCCCGATGATCATCTTCCTGGCGGGCCTGCGGCAGATCCCCACCATGTACTACGAGGCGGCCTCCATCGACGGCGCCGGCAAGGTCACGCAGTTCTTCCGGATCACGCTGCCCCTGCTGAGCCCCATCATCTTCTTCAACCTGGTGCTCCAGATCATCCAGGCGTTCCAGTCCTTCACCCAGGCCTTCATCGTCTCGGGCGGCCGGGGAGGCCCCTCCGACTCGACGATGTTCTTCACGCTGTACCTCTACCAGACCGGCTTCGGCCAGTTCGACATGGGCTACGCCGCGGCCATGGCCTGGCTGCTGCTCGTCATCATCGGGGCGTTCACCGCTCTCAACTTCATCGCGTCTAAGTATTGGGTGTTCTACGATGACTAACTCGACAATCGCCTACGACCCCGCCCCGACGGCCGAGCAGGACTCCGCCCCGGCCCCGCCGCAGGGCGCGGCGAGCCGCCGGTCCCGCGGCCCCGGCGCCCGGGGGCGGATCCGCTCCCTGCTCAAGCACCTGGCGCTGATCCTCACGGGCGGGGTGATGATCTACCCGCTGCTGTGGATGCTGGCCAGCTCCCTGCGCCCCAACGACGTCATCTTCCGCGAGCCGGGCATCCTGCTCGAGACCTTCGAGAGCGCCAACTACACGGACGGGTGGACCGCCCTGTCCAGCCCGTTCAGCGTGTACCTGTTCAACTCCGCGGTCGTGGTGCTCGGGTGCATCGTGGGCAACCTGGTCTCCTGCTCGATGGCCGCCTACGCCTTCGCCCGGCTGGAGTTCCGGTTCAAGAAGCCGGCCTTCGCCCTGATGCTCCTCACGATCATGCTGCCGTTCCACGTGGTGATCGTGCCGCAGTACATCATGTTCTCCCAGATCGGGTGGGTGAACACCTTCTGGCCGCTGATCGTGCCGAAGCTGCTCGCCACGGACGCGTTCTTCGTCTTCCTCATGGTCCAGTTCATCCGCGGCATCCCGCGGGACATGGACGAGGCGGCCCGCATCGACGGCGCCGGCCACCCCCGGATCTTCGGGCAGATCATCCTGCCGATGATGGTCCCGGCCCTGGCCACCACCACGATCTTCACGTTCATCTGGACCTGGAACGACTTCTTCAGCGCCCTGATCTACCTCACCGACCCGGACATGTTCACCGTCCCGGTGGCGCTGCGCGCCTTCGTGGACGCCACGGGGGAGTCCTCCTGGGGCTCGCTGTTCGCGATGTCGATCGTGTCCCTGCTGCCGGTGTTCATCGCCTTCCTCGTGGGGCAGAAGTTCCTCGTCAAGGGCATCGCCACCACCGGCATCAAGTAGCCCGCCCGGGCTCCGTGCCCGCCGGCCGGGACCGCCCGGCCGGCGGGTCCGCCGACACCGATCCCCGCCGGCGCGGACCCCGCCGAAGACCACCCACCCCCAGCAGAAGGAGCACTCGATGCCCAGCGCAGACCCCACCGGCCCGGACGGCACGGCACCGCGGGAGGGACGGACCCGCTACCTCCTGGTCGGCACCGGCCACCGGTGCGAGATGTACCTCCGCTCGCTGCTGGACGACCACGCCGACGTCGCCGAGCTGGTGGCGGTGGGCGACAGCAACCCCGGACGGGCCGAGCACTACCGCCGGCTGGCCGAGGAGGCCGCGGGGGCGCCGGTCCAGGTCTTCGACCCCGCGGCGCTCACCCGCACGATCCGCGAGCAGGGCATCGACCGGGTCCTGATCACCACCCCCGACGTCACCCACGCCGACTACATCTGCGAGACCCTGCACGCCGGCGCGGACGCCGTCGTCGAGAAGCCCCTGACCATCGACGCGGAGGGCTGCCGCCGCGTCACCGCGGCCGTGGAGGAGACGGGCCGCGACGTGGTGGTCACGTTCAACTACCGCTACTCCCCGCGCAACACCGCGCTCAAGGACGTCGTGCAGTCCGGAGCGGTCGGCACGGTCACCTCCGTGGACTTCAGCTGGGTGCTGGACACCGTCCACGGCGCCGACTACTTCCGCCGCTGGCACCGGCAGAAGCAGAACTCCGGCGGGCTGCTGGTGCACAAGTCCTCCCACCACTTCGACCTGGTCAACTGGTGGCTGGGGGACACCCCGGAGCGCGTCTACGCCTCCGGCGGCCTCCGCTTCTACGGGCGGGACAACGCCGAGGCCCGGGCGCGGGCCGGCGTCCCCCGGCCCGTCGGCCCGGACGGCGACCCCTTCGCCCTGGACCTGCGCTCCGACGAGCGGCTCAGCCGGCTCTACCTCGACCACCAGCACCACGACGGCTACCGCCGGGACCAGGACGTGTTCTCCGACGGGATCACCATCGAGGACAACCTCGCGCTCGTGGTCGACTACGCCCGCGGCGCCACCCTCTGCTACTCCCTCAACGCCCACTCGCCCTGGGAGGGCTACCGGGTGGCCGTCAACGGCACCGAGGGCCGGGCCGAGCTGGAGGTCGTGGAGCGCGCCGCCGTGCTGCCCGCCGCCGGCGGGACCCCGGTGGACCCCTCGGTCACCGCCGGGGCGGACCGGGGCGGGGCCAGGCGGCGCGGCGAGCGGCTGGTCGTCCAGCGGCACTGGGAGACCGCCGAGGAGGTGCCCGTCCGCAACGGCTCCGGCAGCCACGGCGGCGGGGACCGGCTCCTGCTGGCCGACGTGTTCCGGGGACCGGGGGAGGACCCCTACGGCCGGCCCTCCGGCTACCGCGACGGCGTGGCGGCCGTGTCCGTGGGCATCGCCGGCAACCTCTCCCTCGAGACGGGCGCGCCGGTGCGGATCGCCGACCTGGACCTCGGCAGCACCGCCGCGGCCCGGCGCAGCGAGGTCCCGGCATGACCCGGGTGATGGTCACCGGCGGGTCCGGCCGGCTCGGACGCAGCGTCGTCGGCGGGCTGGCGGAGGCCGGCTACGAGGTCGTCAGCGTCGACCGCGCGCTGCCGCCCGAGGAGCAGCGGGCGGCCGCGCACCGGGCCGTCGAGCACCGGTCCGCCGAGCTCACCGACCCTCAGGCCACGCTCGCGCTGATGCGGGCCGCGCGCCCGGACGCGGTGATCAACCTTGCGGCCATCGCCGTGCCCTTCAGCGCCCCCGAGCACGTCATCCTGCAGACCAACGCCGTGATCGCCCACACCGTGGCCGATGCCGCCACCGAGGCCGGAGCCCGCCGGATCGTGATGGCCAGCAGCCCCACCGTGCTCGGCTACGGCTCCCCGGCCGGCTGGCTGCCGCCCGCCTTCCCGCTGACCGAGCGGACCCCGCCGCGGCCGTGGCACGCCTACGGGCTGTCCAAGCACGTCGCGGAGCAGGTCGCGCAGATGTTCGCGGCGGCCCGCGGCGGGAGCGTGCGCTACGCCTCCTTCCGCCCCTGCTACGTCATCGCCCCCGAGGAGTGGGCCGGTGCGCCGACCCAGCAGGGCCACACCGTGCGCGAGCGCCTGGACGACCCGGCGCTCGCCGCGCCGGCGCTGTTCAACTACGTGGACGCCCGGGACGTCACCACCTTCCTCGAGGCGCTGCTCGAGCGGATGGGCGCCACACGCAACGGGGACACGTACTTCGTGGGCGCCGCCGACGCCCTGGCCCGGCGCCCGCTGGCGGAGCTCATCCCGCAGTTCGTCCCCGGCAGCGAGGCGCTCGCCGCCGGCCTGACCGGGACGGCGCCGGCCTTCAGCATCGACAAGGCCCGTGAGGAGCTGGACTGGGAGCCGGCGCGCACCTGGCGCACCGAGCTGCGGGAGGACGCCGGCGACCCGGCTCCCGGGCAGCTCGCCGGCACCGGACGGCACGGGAAGGACACCGCATGAGCATCGCCGCCGTGCGCACCGAGCTGATCACCGCCCGGTTGCTGCGCAGCTGGGGCCCCGAGGCCCCGCGCAACCACCTGATCGCCGTCACGGTCGTGGCCGACGACGGCGCCACCGGCACCGGCTTCTCCTGGACCCCGACCATCGGGGCGCGGGCCGTGCAGGCGCTGCTCGACGACGACCTCGCGGGCTTCGTCCGCGGCCGTGACGAGCACCCGGAGGTGCTGTGGGACGACGCCTGGAAGTTCCTGCACGAGGGCGGCACGGGGCTCACCGGCATCGCCCTCGCCGGGATCGACCTGGCCCTGTGGGACCTGCGGGCCCGGCGCGCCGGCCTGTCGGTGCCCGCGCTGCTGGGCCGGCGGCAGCGCGACGTGGCCGTCTACGGCTCCGGCGTGAACCTGCACTACGAGCTCGACGAGCTGCAGGAGCAGGTGCGCCGCTGGGTCGCGGCGGGCTTCGGCGCCGTCAAGATCAAGGTGGGCCGGCCGGACCTGCGCGAGGACGTCGAGCGCGTCGCCGCCGTGCGCGAGCTGCTCGGCCCCGACCGCGGCCTGATGATCGACGCCAACCAGCGCTGGGACCTGCCCACGGCCCGCCGGGCCCTGGACGCGCTGGCGCCCTTCGCCCCGTCGTGGCTGGAGGAGCCGCTGCGCGCGGACGACCTCGAGGGCTACCGCCAGCTGCGCCGGTTCAGCCGGGTGCCCATCGCGCTCGGGGAGAACCTGCACAACGTCTACCGGTTCCGGGACTTCATCGGCGCCGGGGCCGTGGACATCGTCCAGCCGAACATCGTGCGGGTGGGCGGCATCACGCCCTTCCGGCGGATCGTGGAGCTCGCCCGCACCCACAACGTGGGGATCGCGCCCCACCTGCTGCCGGAGCTCTCGGGGCAGCTGGCGCTGACCCTCGCGGAGCCGACCATGGTGGAGGTGGTCGAGGACGCCGGGTTCGCCGAGCTCGGCGTCCTCGCCGAGCCGTCCCCGGTGCGGGTCACGGGCTCGCGGCTGCAGCTCCTGGACCGCCCCGGGCTCGGCCTGGCGCTGCGGCAGCAGTCGCTGCCCGCCCCGCAGGCGGCCGTGGTCTGAGCCCGGCCGGCTGCCCCGGCCGTGCCGGCGGCGCGGGACCCCGTCCGTTCCCCGTGCCGCGGCGGCCGGATCAGGTGCCGGCGGGCGCCGGTCCGCGGAGCGTCAGGGGCTCGCCCAGGCGCCCGATGAGGATGCGCTGCTCGAGCTCCGGATAGGCGCCGCGAAGCCCCCGGCGCCGGGCCACCGGGCCGAGCACGCGGTGCATCAGCTGCTGCACGGGCCGCGGCGGGGAGACGAAGCGGATGGTGTCGTCCCACTCGTGGGACAGCAGGGCGAGCTGCAACGGCCCCGGCATCCCGCGGGGGTTCGTGCGCCCCGCGGCGGCCAGTCCCCACAGCGTCACGATGGCCTCCTCGAACCGGAGGGCGGGCCGCACCTCGACGAGGACGCGTGCCGGTTCGTCCCCGTGGGTCCACCAGTCGTGCACCGTCCCCGGCGGGACCTCCACGGCACCCCCGACGTCGAGCACCCCGGTGTCGGAGCCGTAGCGGACGCCCAGCCGGCCCTGCCGGACCTCGAACCGCTCGCTCTGCCGGGGGTGGGTGTGCGGGGCCGCGACCCGGGCGCCGGGCGGGGCCCACAGCTCGGCGCGCACCAGCTCCCCGCCGGAGTCGGCCGAGCTCACCAGCACGACCGCGCGCTCCTGGGTGACGGGATTGACGTAGATGCTGCCCGTTCTGCTGCCCATGCTCCGACGCTAGGCGCTGCCGGGCCCCCGTGCGCCCTCCGGAGCCACTGTGACCGCACGTTGCCGCTCCCGCGCGCGGTCCGCCGTGGGGTCCGGCCCCGGGGCGACGGCGGTGCGCCCGGCCTGCTGCCGGGCCCGCAGCAGCGCATCCGTCTGGCTCGCCCAGCCGAGCCGGTGCTGCTCGAAGCGGGGCACGAGACCGGCGATCGTGAGGACGACGCCGAGCACCACCGTGCCGACGAGCAGGTCGTACGGGGCCCGGCCGCCGAGGAGCGTGAGTCCCATGCCGGCCATCGCGGGAGCCGTCATCAGCACGCCGAGGGCGGCCACCACGTCTGCCAAGGTCATTCTCATGTGCAAACCTCCTCTGCACGAGGCTAGACCTTTGTCCAGTCCGGGGCACAGTGTTCCACTGCATGACGTGTCCGCCCTCGGACACGACCCCGGCAGGGCGGTTCCGGCGGCCGGGGCGGCGGGGAAGCCGCGCGGGCGGTCCCTCCGCCGCGGGACGGGGCGTGGCGGGTCAGCACTCCACGACGTTGACGGCGAGCCCGCCAAGGGCGGTCTCCTTGTACTTGTGGCTCATGTCCTTGCCGGTCTCGCGCATGGTCACGATGACCTCGTCGAGGCTGACCCGGTGCGTGCCGTCGCCCCACATGGCCATCTTGGCGGCGTTGATCGCCTTGGTCGCGGCGATCGCGTTGCGCTCGATGCACGGGATCTGCACCAGGCCGCCGATCGGGTCGCAGGTCAGCCCGAGGTTGTGCTCCATGGCGATCTCGGCGGCATTCTCCACCTGGGCGGGCGTGCCGCCGAGGACCTCCGCCAGTCCGCCGGCGGCCATCGAGGAGGCGGAGCCCACCTCGCCCTGGCAGCCGACCTCGGCCCCGGAGATCGAGGCCTGCTCCTTGTAGAGCACCCCCACGGCCCCGGCCGTGAGCAGGAACCGGACCACGATGTCCTGCCGGGCGGCCCCGAGCGCCTCCGGGCCCTCGGCGGCGGCGGCGCGGGCCGCGGGGGAGTAGTGGGTGGCGTAGAACAGCACCGCCGGGATGATCCCGGCCGCCCCGTTGGTGGGGGCGGTGACCACCCGACCGCCGGAGGCGTTCTCCTCGTTGACCGCCAGGGCCACGAGATTCACCCACTCCGGCCAGAAGCCCGGGTCCCGGTCCGGGTCCTCGGTGCGCAGCCGCCGGTGCCACTGCGGGGCGCGGCGGGCGACGTTCAGCCCTCCGGGCAGCGGGCCGGTGCGCCGGAGGCTGGAGTCCTTGCACTCCTCCATCACGGTCCAGATGTGCAGCAGCTGCTCCCGGATCTCGTCCTCACCGCGCCACGTCCGCTCGTTGGCCAGCATCACCTCGCTGATCGGCCGGCCGGTGCTCGCGCAGTGGCCCAGCAGCTCCCGGGCGGTGCGGAAGGGGTGGGGCACCTGCGCGCTGGCGGCCTCCAGCTCCGCCGCGGCGGTGTCCTCCTCGCCCTCCTGGACGATGAACCCGCCGCCGACCGAGAACCAGGTCTCGTCGGCGAGGACGGTCCCGTCCGCGCCGAGCGCCTGGAAGCGCATGCCGTTGGTGTGCCGCTCCAGCACGGTCAGCGGGTGCTGCACCATGTCCTCGACGCCGTAGCGGATGTCCCGGCGGTGCCCGAGGGCGGCGCACAGCCGCAGCGTCCCGGTGCCGGCGATGTCGGCCAGCCGCTCCTCCACCTCGTCGGGGCGGACCTGTTCCGGGTCGTAGCCCTCCAGGCCCAGCAGGATCGCGGTGAACGTGCCGTGGCCGCGGCCGGTGGCGGACAGCGACCCGTAGACGTCCACGCGCAGGTCGGCGGTGCGCTCCAGGAGGTCCTGGGCGACCAGGGCGACGGCGAAGCGCCGGGCGGCGCGCATGGGCCCGACGGTGTGAGAGCTCGAGGGGCCGATGCCCACGGTGAACAGATCGAAGACGCTGATGGCCATGGTGGTGCTCCAGAACAGAGTGGCGGCCCCGGGAAGGGGTGGACGGGATGACGGGGAGGGCGCCGGCCGCCGGGCCTCGGCCCCGCTCCCCCTCTGGACGACGGCCGGCAGCGGCTGCTGCACGCGGCCAGGTGCGTCTCGCGTGAGCCCGCCTCCGTCGTCCTCGGCATGTCCTCGGGGAACGACGGCGGGTCCGGCGGGGAGGTCTCCCCGCCGACGGGTCGGCCGGCGCCGGTGGCCGGGGCGAGGAACCCGGCGGAGGCGGTGTCCCCGCGCACGTCTCCGGCGGCACGGGCGCGATCCGGTGCGGTCGCGGCGGGCCGGGCCGAGGTGGTCGTCATCGAGGAACTCCGGGCTTCTGCGCGGTGGGCTCGCGCGGTCTGCGGGTTCCTCCCCGATCTGTTGCACAGCCTGAGAGTTTCCGCCGCACCCGGACGGGGTGCGGCTTGCTCCGTCGGCGAGCGCGGGCCAGGCCACGCTACTTTCCAGAGGTGCCTCGGCGCGGCGGTGCATGGGCCTGAGAGTTTCCCGGGGAGGAATTGCTCCTACGGCGCCCGATCGGTGTGGCCGAGCGGGTCTCTCCCGCCGCGCGTCGATGGCGACAGTCGTGTGACTGTCAGCACAATCTAGTGGAGGCGGCCGCGAGAGGCAACGGCTCGCGCCCCTGGCGCACCGCGGAGCCGGTCATCGTCGTCCGCCGGGCCCGCCGGACGACCGCAGGGTCCCCGGCGCCGGTCAGCGCTCGAGCGTGGTGGGGCGGTCCCGGCCGCGCACCCGGACGACCGGCCAGCGGGGGTCCACCGACAGGGGCCGGGGGCCGCCGGCGCCCAGCAGCACGGTGTCCTCGATCTTCGCGCCGGGGGCGGACGGGTTCCACGCGAACGCCTGGTGCTCGTGCACCCGGTCCGGGACGCCGGGGACCAGCCGCGGATCCCGGCCCGCGTAGCCGGCCGGGCCGCCCTGGTGGTGCCGGGTCCACTCCCCGGCGTCGAAGCCGTGGCGCGGATAGGCCCGCTGCAGGACCGGGAGCACGTCCGCGAGGGGCAGCCCGGGGCGCAGGGCGTCCAGGACGTCGGCCTCGACCTCCGCGATCCCCGCCTCCGCGTCGGCCTCCCGCGCGGTGGCGGGGCCGAAGCGGACCCAGCGGGTCACGTTGGCGATCAGCCCGCCGCGGCGGGCGCAGACCACGGCCATGGCCCGCCGCCCCAGCGGGGCCGCCGTCGGCAGGGGGTGGCGGTGCGCCAGTCGCTCCGCACCGCTGCACAGGAGGACGAGCGGCTCCGCGCCGCGCCGCACCAGCGCGGCGGCCAGCTCGGCGGCGACCTCCCGCTCGGTGCTGCGCGGGGTGGCCCGGCTCAGCACATCCGTGAGCACGGTCGCGGCCACCCGGCACAGGGCCTCGTAGCGCAGCGTCTCCCCGGGCAACAGGGACGCGCGGGCGGCCCGCAGCGGGGCCGCGAGACAGTCCTCGGCGAGCACCGCCATCGAGCGGGCGGCGGGGAACCAGCTCTCCGGGGCGGCCGGGGCGGCGTGCCAGGGCAGCTCGTGCAGCCGGACGTCGTCGGGCAGCTCCTCGGCCGCGAGCCGGGCCGCCTCGCTGGTGGAGGTCAGCACCTCGTCCCCGTCCTGGTGCACCAGGACGGACGCCACCGGCGGGCCGGCGAGGGAGACGTGCACGCGGGCCCCGTCGAGGTACCAGGACACCGCCGTGGAGCTCTCCAGGAGCACGGCGTCCGCGCCGTGCTCCTGGAGCACGCGCAGGACCCGGCGCCGCTTCTCCGCCCGGTCGGCGCCCGAGGAGCTCACGCGCCGGGGCTCTCGGCCGGGCCGCGGTCCTCGGCGGCACGGTCGAGCAGGGCCTCCACCCCGGTGGCGTCGAGGCGGCCGTCCACCACGAGGACGTGCACCGCCCGCTCGAACGGGACCTCCGGCGCGGTGGTCACCGGGGCGTCCCAGGCCGGCGCGAGGCCCACTCCCGGATAGCCCGAGACGCGGACGAACCACGGGTCGGCCGACGGCCCGCCGTGGCGCAGGACGAGCGTGGCGGGGCGCCCGGCGAACTCGGCGGAGAAGGCCAGCCACGGGGACACGCTGCCGTGCACGGCGTCCTCGCCCGCGGCGGCCGCGGTGAACACGTCCGCGTCCGTGCAGTCCGGCAGGCGCCAGAAGAACCCGCCGTAGCCGCCGCCGGGGCGTCCGTTGGCTCCGGGGCTGCCCAGCTGCACGGGACGATCCCCGGCGGGGGAGAGGCGGAAGCGCAGACCGAGCTCCCAGGCGTGCTCCGCCACGGGGCGGAAGGTCCAGCGGCGCTCCTCGGCCAGGACCGCGGTGCCGTCCGGGCCGAGCCAGGACAGCTCCTCCTCCAGCCGGTCCTCCGTGGCGTGGGCCGCGACGCGGTGGACGCGGCCGTGGTCGTCCCGCCACACGTACCGCTGGTCCTCGCGGGTGTAGGTGCGCCCGCCCCAGAAGTTGAGGCCGTCGACGTCCTGCAGGGCGGTGCTCACGCCCAGGTGCCAGACGTGGTCCAGCGGCTGCTGGTCCGTGACGGTGACGCCGCCGAGGGTGCGGACCGGGTGCAGGAACGGACGCGGCGAGGAGGTCGGGGCGATGCCCTCGCCCGTGCGGACCCGGGCGACCTCGTGGCCCGCCACGACGAAGCGCTCGCCGGTCGCGGCGGGGGCCGCCCACGGCGCCCCGATCCCCGTGAAGCCGGACTGGGCCGCGACCGCGCGGACCGCCCAGTCCTCGACGCCGGGCAGGACGAGGCGGCGGGAACCGCCCTCCTCGAGCCACCGCACGTGCTCCGGGGCGATCGGCGCGGGGTCCGGGGCGGTGCGCACGGCGTCGAGCACCCGCATGAAGGCTCCCGTGGCGGCCAGGTGGCAGAGCAGCGCGGCGCCGTCGCGGCGTGCGGCGATCAGGTTCTCCAGCAGGTTCGTGCGCCCGGAGGTGACGGTCCGCGTGCCCTCGGGCCCGGAGACGGTCAGCTCGTCCCGGGTGTAGTGCAGCACCGCCCGGCCCTCCGTGCCCTCGACCGTGATGAAGGGGTCCTGCTGCTCGGCGGCGCACAGCGTCAGGGCGCACGTGACGGGGACGCCGGACGCGGTGCGGACCTGCACCACCGAGGTGTCGTCGGACTCGATCGCGTTGGCGCGGTACAGCTCGGTGCGCAGCTGCGCGACGTCCTCGGCGGTCCGGGCCCCGGCGATGTGCAGGGCGGTCATGACGGCGTGGGCCAGGGGGTTCGTGACCACCCCGTCCACCACGTCCACGCCGCCGATGCGGCGCCGGCCGGCCCAGGGGGAGCGGGTGAAGTAGCCGGTGTCCCGGGACCACAGGCCCGTGGCGCCCACCGCGCGCAGCCGCCCGATCTCCCCGCTCGCCAGCAGCCGGTCGATGAGCCCCAGGGCGTGGGAGCCGATGCTCTGGAACCCCACCTGGACGAGGCGGTCCGCCTCCTCGGCGGCGTCGAGCAGGCGGTGGAACTGCTCGAGGTTCGCCACCGGCGGCTTCTCGAGCAGGACGTCGGCCCCCAGGCCCAGGGCCGTCAGGGCGAGGTCGAAGTGGGTGTCGATCGGGGTGGAGACCACCACCACGTCGACGTCGAGCCCCGCAGCCCGCAGCTGCTCCAGGTCGCCGAACATCGGCACCTCGGGCCCGAGCACGCCGTCGTCGTCGGCGCGCCGGTCGACGGCCGCGACCAGCCGGACGCCGCCCTCCTCCTCGAGCCGGCGGATGTTCGCCAGGTGCCGCTCCCCGAAGCCGCCGATCCCCACCAGGCAGACGCGCACGGGTACCTCCCCGTGCGCGTCTGCCTGGTGGGGATCGGCGGTCGGGGCGGGAGCGGTCTGGGCATGCACGGGATCTCCTCGGACGCGGTGGGAATGCGCTTTCCAACGTATCGGCGGGGTGCCGGTGTGTCAACAGTCACACTGTCCGCATCGGCGCGGGCGCCGCCGCGCCGCGGAGCCCGGGACCGGGGCGCCGGGAGTCCATGCCGCACCGGCGCCCGGGACGGCCCGGACGTCCCGCACGACGGACGACGACGGCAGCGGGCCCGGCGCCTCCCGTGGGAGTGCCGGGCCCGCTGCTGTCGTCTCGCGCAACGACCGGTGTGGTGGGGCCGGTGTGGGGGTCAGTCGGGCAGGCGGGTGCCGGTGGTGGTGTCGAAGAGGTGGACGTGGTCCAGGTTCGGGGTCACCCAGATGGTGGTCCCGGCCTTGGGTGGGGTGCGGCCCTCCACGCGCACGACGATCTCGTGGGCGGCGGGGGCGTCCTCCTCGACCTGGCCGGTGGGGTCGACCTGCACGATGGTGTTGGCGGCGGTGACCGGGGCGAGGTGGCCGTAGACGAAGGCGTCGGCACCGAGCTCCTCGACCACGTCGGCCACGATCGGCAGCCCGGTGCCCTCCGGGGCGGGGGTGAGGTCCTCGGGGCGGATCCCCACGGTGACCTGGGAGCCGGTGAGCCCGGTGCGCTGGGCGGGGGTCAGCGGGATGTGCAGGGTGCCCAGCTGGACCCCGGTCTCGGTGACCGGGGAGCGGAAGAGGTTCATCGCCGGGGAGCCGATGAAGCCGGCGACGAACTCGGTGGCGGGGGCGTCGTAGAGGGCCCGGGGGGTGTCGACCTGCATCAGCACCCCGTCCTTGAGCACCGCCACCCTATCGCCCATGGTCATCGCCTCGACCTGGTCGTGGGTGACGTAGACGGTGGTGACGCCCAGGCGGCGGGTGAGGGAGGCGATCTGGGTGCGGGTCTGCACGCGCAGCTTCGCGTCGAGGTTCGACAGCGGCTCGTCCATCAGGAACACCTGCGGGGAGCGCACGATCGCCCGGCCCATGGCCACCCGCTGGCGCTGCCCGCCGGACAGGGCCTTGGGCTTGCGGTCCAGGTAGTCGGTGAGGTCCAGGATCTTGGCGGCCTCCTCGACCCGGGTCCGGCGCTCCTCGGGGCTGACCTTGGCGATCTTCAGGGCGAAGCCCATGTTCTCGGCCACGGTCATGTGCGGGTAGAGGGCGTAGTTCTGGAAGACCATCGCGATGTCGCGGTCCCGGGAGGGCACGTCGGTGACGTCGCGGTCCCCGATGTAGATGTTGCCGGCGGTGACCTCCTCCAGGCCGGCCAGCATCCGCAGGGTGGTGGACTTCCCGCACCCGGAAGGGCCCACCAGGACGAGGAACTCCCCGTCGGCGACCTGAAGGTCCAGGTCGGTGACCGAGGGCCGCTCGGCCCCCGGGTACTGGCAGGTGACATTGGCGTAGCGCACAGCAGACATGAATCAAGCCTCTTTCCCGGCAGGCACGTGCCGGACGGTCCGAAGGAGAAGCGGGTGGCGGCCGGCCGGGGGCGGGCCGAATGGAGCCGCGGGCGCCGGCCCGGCCGGCGCCCGCGGAGCGTGCGGGTCAGCTGATCGCCGACTCCATCTCGGAGACCAGGCTCTTGGCGGCGTCCTCGGGGCTCGAGCGGTCGAAGACCACGTCCAGCTCGTAGCGGTACAGGATCTCCTGGAGGGTGCTGAAGCCCAGCGGCGGGACCGGCATGGGGTCGCCGAGCTCGGGCTGGATCTCCTCGACGAAGTCGGCGGCCACGGTGTCCGCCTCGCTCAGCTCCGGGAGGACGGCCTCGCGGACCGACTCGTTGGCGGGCAGGCCGCGGTCGGCGAGGTTGAGCTTGCCGGCCTCCTCGCTGTTGACCATGAAGTCGATGAACTTCTTGACCTCCTCCGGGTGCTCGGTCCGGGCGGAGCCGGACATGAACATGGCCGACTTCTGGAAGAGCTGCGCGCCGCCCTCGGAGCCGTCGGTGCTGGGGAAGCGCAGCGGGACGAACTGGTTTCCGGACGCCGAGTTCAGGGCGCTCAGCTGGTTCGTCCACCACATGCTCATGGCGGACTGGTTGGTGCCGGCCAGCGACTGGTCCGGGCCCGGGTTCTGGTCCTCCGTGATCACGGAGGCCGGGGGCAGGGCCCCGTCCTCGACCAGCTGCTTCTGCAGGGCGAGGTACTGGGCCGCGTCGGCCTCCTGGAAACCGAGCTCGCCCTCCGGGGTGGTCAGCTCCTTGCCCTGCTGGCGCAGCCACATCTGGAACCCGGCGGGCTCGTTCGGCGCGCTCGCGCCGTAGGCGTCCGTCTTCTCCGTGATCTCCGAGGCGACGTCCGAGAAGTCCTGCCACGTCCACGTGCTGTCGTCCGGCAGCTCGACGCCGGCCTCCTCGAAGATGGCCGGGTTCGCCATGATCGCCATGATGTTGACCCCGGTGGCCACGCCGAAGAGGCCCTCGTCGGTGCGGCCGCTCTCCACGACGTCCTCGTCGAGCTCGCTCACGTCCACGTCGGAGAGGTCCAGCAGGGCGCCGTTGTCGGCGTACTCGCGGATGTACTTGTCGTCCATCTGGATGATGTCCGGGGCGTCGTTGGAGGCCGTCTGGGTGGCGAGCTTGTCCCAGTAGCCGGTGAAGTCGCCGTACTCGCCGGTCACCGAGATGCCGGGGTTCTGCTCCTCGAAGGCGTCGATGATCTCCTGGGTCTGCTGGTGGCGGGTGTCCGAGCCCCACCAGGCGAAGCGGAGCTCGACGTTGCCGTCATCGCTGGCGCCGTGGGCGCTGCCGCACCCGGTGAGGGCGAGGGCCGAGGCGGCGAGGGCCGTCACGGCCTTGGCGAGAGGTCCGGTGCTCTTCATGCTGTTCGTGTCTCCTGACGGTCGAGGGGAATGCTGGAAAGCGTTTTCCAGAGCGTAGCTGTGATCCAGCTCACGGGTCAAGAGATGACACGGACTTCTTCCGGGGCGTGCTGCCCCCGCACCGGGGCCGGGCAGCCGGCCCGGAACGGGGTCGGCTACGCGGTGCCGAACCCGGCGCTGTCCGTGGTCCAGGCGCGCGCCTGCTCGCTGAGGGTGATGCCCAGCCCGGGGCGGGAGGGGACCAGCATGCGGCCGTCGCGGGTCTCGAGGCGCTCCTCGAAGAGGGGGTCGAGCCAGTCGAAGTGCTCCACCCAGGGCTCGCGCGGATAGGCGGCGGCCAGGTGCAGGTGGATCTCCATGGCGAAGTGCGGGGCGAGGTCCAGGCCGCGCTGGTCGGCCAGGGCGGCCAGGCGCAGGAACTGCGTGATGCCGCCCACCCGCGGGGCGTCGGGCTGGATGATGTCGCAGGACCGGGCCTCGATGAGCCGCACGTGCTCGGCCACGGAGGCGAGCATCTCGCCGGTGGCGATCGGGGTGTCCAGGGCGGCCGTGAGCCGGGCGTGGCCCTCGGCGTCGTAGGCGTCCAGGGGCTCCTCGATCCAGGTGAGGTCGAACTCCTCGAGCCGCCGGCCCATGCGCAGGGCGGTGGCCCGGTCCCACTGCTGGTTCGCGTCGACCATCAGGGGCACGCCGGCCCCGATGTGCTCGCGCACCCCGGCCACGCGCCGGAGGTCCTCCGCCGAGTCGGGCAGGCCCACCTTGATCTTGATCCCGCCGATGCCGGCCTCGAGGGAGGCGGTGGCACGGTCCTTGACCTCCTCCAGGGAGGCCTGCAGGAAGCCGCCGGAGGTGTTGTAGGTGCGCACCGAGTCCCGGTGGGCGCCGAGCAGCTTGGCCAGGGGGAGTCCCGCGCGCTTGGCCTTGAGGTCCCACAGGGCCACGTCGATCGCGGCGAGGGCCTGCGTGGCCACGCCGGAGCGGCCCACCGAGGCGCCGGCCCACAGCAGCTTGTCGTACACCTTGGCGATGTCGCTCGGGTCCTCGCCGATGAGTCCCTCGGCGACCTCCTTGGCGTGGGCGTACTGGGCCGGCCCGCCCGCGCGCTTGGAGTAGCTGAACCCCACGCCGGAGTGTCCCTGCTCGGTGGTGATCTCGGCGACGAGAAAGACCACCTCGGTCATCGGCCGCTGCCGGCCGGTGAAGACCTTGGCGTCCGAGATCGGGGTGCTCAGCGGCAGGGTGACGGTGGACAGCTGCAGGTGGCGGACGGCGTCCGGAGTGTAGGTCATGGTGGGTCCTCGCGGTCGGGGCGGTGGGGCAACACCAGGAATAATACAAGTACGTAACTTGTATGACTAGTGATCCGGCTCCGGTCCGGGAGGCCGCTGTGCATACTGGTGGGATATCGCCGCGCCGGTGCGCGGACGCCCGTGCACGGCGCCCGGCCGGTCCGGCGCCGTGGAGAGGACGGGACCCATGCCGATCAGCACGCCCACCGGGAGTCCGGCCGCCGTGGAGATGCTCACGGACTTCTCGCTGGAGATGACGGGCCGGGACGTGACCGCCCTGCACGAGGCGGCCCCGGGGATCCCTCCGGGCACCCGGATCAACGTCACCTTCCTGGGGCACGAGGACCCGGCGCTGCGCGTGGCCGCCGCCCGGGCCGTGCGCGAGCACGGGTTCGTACCGGTCCCCCACGTCTCGGCGCGGCGGCTGCGCTCCCCGGGCGAGCTCGACGCCTTCCTCGCGGACCTCGCCGAGGCCGGCGCCGCCGAGCAGGTGCTCGTGGTGGGCGGTGACCCCGGAACTCCGCAGGGGCCCTACGAGGACGCCCTCGCGGTCATCCGCAGCGGGGCCCTCCAGCGCCACGGCGTGCGCGGCGTGGGCATCGGCGGCTATCCGGAGGGCCACCCCGCCGTCGACGACGACGTCCTGTGGTCGGCCCTGGCGGCCAAGACGACCGCCCTGCGCGAGCAGGGCCTCGAGGCCACGGTGATCACCCAGTTCGGCTTCGACACCGCCCCGGTGCTGTCGTGGGTGGCCGAGGCGCGCCGCCGCGGGATCGACGCCCCGGTGCGGATCGGCGTGCCGGGCCCGGCGGGGGTTCGCCGGCTGCTCGGCCACGCCCGCCGCTTCGGCGTGGCCACCTCGGCGGGGATCGCGCAGAAGTACGGCTTCTCCCTCACGCACCTGCTGGGCACCGCGGGCCCCGACCGTTTCCTGCAGGACCTCGCCGCGGGCCACGACGCCGGGGTCCACGGGCCGGTGCGGCTGCACTTCTACACCTTCGGCGGACTGGGGGCCACGGCCGGCTGGGTCCGGCAGTTCGGCGGGGAGCGGGTGGCGTCATGAGGCCCGCGCAGCAGTCCGTGCTCCGCCCCGACCACGCCAGCCTCGTGGTGCACGGCCGGGACCAGCCCGGCATCGTCGCCGTCGTGACCTCCGTGCTGGCCCGGCACGGGGCGAACATCGTGGCACTGGACCAGCACTCCGACGACCCCGAGGGCGGGGCGTTCTTCCAGCGCACGGTCTTCCACCTGCCCGACTACCCGGCGCTGCGGCCCGTGCTCGAGCAGGACCTCGCCGCGGCCCTCACGGGCGGCTTCAACCTGCACTGGCGGTTCACGGACCTCTCGGTGCCGCGGCGGGTGGCGGTCTTCGCCTCGCGGTCCGACCACTGCCTGCTGGACCTCATCTGGCGCCAGCGCCGCGGCCAGCTGCCCGTGACGATCTCGATGGTCGTCTCCAACCATCCGGACCTGGCGCAGGACGTGCGGGGCTTCGGCATCCCCTTCTTCCACGTGCCCACCGAGGACAAGGCCGCCGCCGAGGCGGAGCACCTGCGGATGCTGGAGGGCAACGTCGACCTCGTGGTGCTGGCCCGCTACATGCAGATCCTCTCCTCACCGTTCCTCGAGGCCGTGGGCGTGCCCGTGATCAACATCCACCACTCGTTCCTGCCCGCCTTCGTGGGCGCCGAGCCCTACCGCAAGGCCAAGGAGCGCGGCGTGAAGATCATCGGTGCCACGGCCCACTACGTCACCGAGAACCTCGACGAGGGCCCGATCATCGAGCAGGACGTGGTGCGCGTCTCCCACCGGGACACCGCCCAGGACCTCGCCCGGCGCGGCGCCGACGTGGAACGGCAGGTGCTCGCCCGCGCGGTGCTGTGGCACTGCCAGGACCGGGTCGTCCGCCACGACCGCCAGACGATCGTCTTCTGACCCGCACCCCTCCCTGCACCCCCGCACCGAGCTTGCGGGTGACGACGACCTACCCGTGCTGGGTCGCCGTCACCCGCAACCTCGGCGGAGGGTGAGGGCCAGGGAGCGGACCACCGGGCCCGGGTGCCACCGGGCCAGGCCGTCCACGGAGCCGACGGGGTGGGCGCCGGCCACCGAGTTGGTCACGAACACCTCCGTGGCCGCGGCGAGCTCCTCGAGCCGCAGCGGCCGCTCCTCGACCGGGCGCCCCGATCGGCGCAGCGCCTCCAGTGCGCGGGCCCGCACCACCCCGGGCAGGATGCGGCCGTCCGCGGGCGGGGTGACCACGGTGCCGTCGAGCACCGCGAAGAGGTTGGCGCGACCGGTCTCCAGGACCGTGCCGTCGGCGTCCACCAGCAGCGGGTCGCAGCTGCGCGACCACAGCCCGGGCTCGGGCTCGTGGGCGAGCGCCCGCCGGTCCGCCCACTTGTGCGCGCCCAGGCCACCGGGCAGCCGCACGGGGACCAGCCGCCACGGGGGCACCGGTCCCGGCGGCAGCGCCGTGGCCGTCACCCGCACGTCCAGGGCGCCTCCCGGGGTGGGGGCCGCCGTGATCCGCAGCCGGTGGGGGCCGGGCAGCCCGGCGGCGTGCTCCAGCACCTCCTCGCGGACGCTCCGTGGCAGCTCCGTGCCGCAGCAGGCGAGGCAGCTGGCGCCGAGGCGGCGCAGATGGGCGTCGAGCTGGACGGGTTCGCCCTCCTCCACGAGCAGAGTGGTGAACACGCCCTCGGCGCGCAACGGGACCCGGGCCGGCAGCTCGAACAGCGGGGCCGGCGGCGCGGACGGGCCCGGCAGCACGGTCAGCGCGGCGGAGGCCGGGACTGCGGAGCTCGAGACCGCGGAGCGGACGTCCGGGGCGGGGGCCGCGGCCGGCAGCGCGGAGGGGATGTCCGGGGCGGGCGGCGCGGCCGGGACCGGCGCGCCGTGGAGGTCCCAGTCCTGCCGCAGGGCGGTGTCCAGTTCAGCCCCGACGGCGTCGAGCAGGGGCACCGCCTTGACGAGGGTCTCGTGGGCCTCGTCGGCGGGGTCCGAGTCGGCCACGATCCCGCCGCCCACGCCGAGCCGGACCCGGTCCCCGGTGAACTCGAACGTGCGGATCGCCACGTTGAGCACCAGGCCGCCCGGGCCGGCGCAGCCGACGGCGCCCGTGTAGACCTCGCGGCCGGCCGGTTCGAGCGCGTTGATGATCTCCATGGCCCGGATCTTGGGGGCGCCCGTGCAGGAGCCGGGCGGGAACGTGGCCCGCAGCAGGTCGCCGTCGCCGAGGCCCGGACGCAGCCGGCCCCGCACGTCCGCCACGAGGTGGTGCACCCCGGTGTGCGGCTCGACCCGGGGCGCGGCCGGGGCCCGCACGGACCCGGGCACGCACGCCCGGGAGAGGTCGTTGCGCATCAGGTCCACGATCATGACGTTCTCGGCGCGGTTCTTCGCCGAGGCGTGCAGCTCCGCCGGGTCGGTGACGGCCGGCGCGGTGCCCTTGATGGGGGAGCTCAGCACGGCGCGTCCGGTGCGGCGCAGGAACAGCTCCGGCGACAGGCTGGCCACGGCGCCGCCGGGCAGCCGCAGGAAGGCCGCGAAGCGCGGGGCCAGCCGTTCGTGCCCGGCGCAGAAGAGGTCCAGGGGGTCGCCCTCGAAGCCGGCCTCGAGGCCGCGGCAGATGTTGGCCTGGAAGATGTCACCGTCGCGGATGTGACCGAGCGCCGCGGTCACGGCGGCGGCGTGCTCGGCCGCGGAGGCGTCCGTGCGGAAGGGCTCGCACCGGTAGGCCTCCGGGCCGCTCGGGCCCGCCAGGGCGTCCCGCACGATCCCGCGGGCCGCGGCCGTCCGGGCCGGATCGGCCCCGGGCCACCGCTCGAGCACCCAGTCCCCGCGGCCGGCCCGCCGGCGCAGCACGTGGTCGTAGAAGCCCAGGTGGTGCTCCGGCAGCCGAGCCGGGCGCGGCGGGGGTGCGGGGAGGCGCTCCAGCCGCCGGGACAGCTGGTAGCCGAGGTACCCGATCCAGCCCGGGCCGGCCGCCGCGGCGCCGGGCCCGTCCGCCGTCGCCCCGGCCGGCCCCGGGGACACCGCGCCCGGGGCGGCGGGCAGGGGCACCGTGTCCGGATCGGCGAGCGGGGACACCGCGCCCGGGGCGGCGGGCAGGGGCACCGTGTCCGGATCGGCGAGCGGGGACACCGCGCCCGGGGCGGCGGGCAGGGGCACCGTGTCCGGATCGGCGAGCGGGGACACCGCGCCCGGGGCGGCGGGCAGGGGCACCGTGTCCGGATCGGCGAGCGGGGACACCGCGCCCGGGGCGGCGGGCAGGGGCACCGTGTCCGGATCGGCGAGCGGGGGCACCGTGTCCAGGGCGGCGAACGGGTCCTCCTCCGGGGCCAGCACGTGCACGGGCCGGAAGCCGATCAGGCTGTCCCCGCCGTCCCAGTCCCCGAACAGGGCCACCAGCCCGGGCTGGTCCCGCAGGGCCCGCAGCATCTGCACCGGCGACACCGCTGTGCCGGCGACCACCTCGATCTCGCGCATCCCCGGCTCAGTCCTCGACCGGGACGGCCGTGCGGCTCAGGGGGCTGCCCGCCTCGGCCTCCAGGCGCCACAGCGAGTTCGCCAGGTGCACGCGCATGGCGGCCGACGCCGCCAGCGGGTCACCGGCCCGGATGGCGTCCAGCACCGCCCGGTGCTCGGCCAGGACCCGGGCGGTGCGGCCGCCGGTCCCGGCGGCGCCGTCGAGCCGCCGCGGCGGCATGGTGATCATGGCGGGACCCAGGCCGGTCAGGGCGTCGACGTAGTAGGGGTTGTGACTGGCCTCGGCCACGGTCCGGTGGAACTCGAAGTCGTGCTCCAGGGCGGCGGCCGGGTGGTCCGCGTCCTGCTCCGTGCGCAGCAGCGCCTGCTCCATCCGGGCGAGCTGCTGCTCGTCGCGGGCCGTGGCGGCCAGCGCCGCGGCCTCGGACTCCACCCCGGTGCGGAAGGCGAGCAGGCTGCGGCGGTCGCGGAGCGTCCGCACGGGCCGCCCGGACCCGGCGGGCGCGGCCGGCGGGGTGAGGGCGAAGCTGCCGCTGCCCCGCCGCGTGTGCACGAGGCCCTCGGCCTGGAGCCGGGCGACGGCCTCCCGGACCACCGTCCGGCTCACCCCGTGCTCGGTGATCAGGCTGCTCTCGCTGGGCAGGCGCTCGCCGGGGGCGATGCGCCCGTCGACGATGCGTGCCCGCAGGTCGTCCACGAGTGCGGTGGTGAGGTTGTGGCTCATGGGCCCATGATCTCACCCGGGCGGCGCCTCCTGCCGCCCGGCCCCGGGGTCCGCGCCGGAGCCGCCGGGCGCGGGCGGGCCTGGGGCGCCCCGGGGTTATCGGTCCGCGATAACCTGCCTTGGCGGGCCGGGCCGCGGACCGCGACACTGACCAGGAGAGCACCGGGACCCGCGCCCGGGGCGTCCGCCGAGAAGGGAGCAGGGATGATCTTCATCGTCGTCAAGTTCAAGGTGAAGCCGGAGTGGTCGGAGCGCTGGATCGACTTCTCGAGGGACTTCACGGAGGCCACCCGCCAGGAGCCGGGCAACCTGTGGTTCGACTGGTCCCGCAGCGTGGACGACCCGGACGAGTTCGTGCTCGTCGAGGCCTTCCAGGACGACGCCGCCGGGCCGCACGTGAACAGCGAGCACTTCCGGAAGTTCACGGCGGAGGCACCGCAGGCGCTCGTGGAGACCCCGCAGATCATCAGCGAGACGATCTCCGCCCAGGGCTGGAACCGGATGGGCGAGATCACCGTCGAGTGAGTCGGCGCCGAGACGTGCGCCGAGGCGTGCACCGGGAGGTCCGCCGAGGACGCCGGGGGGCACGTCCGGTGGACCGTCCGTGGCCCGGGAGCGGCGCTCCCGGGCCATTGGCACGTGCAACGCCGACCGCCACAATATGAGGCATGACCACACGTGGCGCCGGCATGGCCTCCGTCCAGAAGGCCTTCGCGCTGCTCGACGTCGTGGCGCGGGACCCCGGGGCGCGACGGCCAAGGACATCAGCGCCGCGCTCGGGATCCCGCTGCCCTCGGTCTACCGGCTGCTGCAGACGCTCGTGGCCTCCGAGCACGTGGTCCACCTCAAGGACCAGCGGCGCTACGGGCTGGGCTACAAGGTGCACGCCCTCGACACGTCCCTGCGCCAGCAGGTCGGCACGCCCGGCACGGTCCGGCGCGCGGTCCGCGACCTGCACGCCACGGCCGACGCCGCCGCCTACTTCGCGGTGTACCGCGGGGACGCCATCGTGGTGGCGCACGTGGTCGACTCCCCGCGCCGGCCACGGCTCGACCCCCTGGACTTCGGGTTCACCGACGCGGCCCACGCGACGGCCTTCGGCAAGATCCTGCTCTCCCGGATGGACCGCGACGAGGTGGCGGAGTACCTCCAGCGCCACGGCATGCCCGGCCTGACGGACCGGACGCTGCGCACGGCGGAGGCCCTGCTCCGGGAGCTCCGGCGGGTGCGCGCCGAGGGCATCGCGGTGGAGCGGGAGGAGTTCGTGCCCGGAGCCTCCTGCCTGGCCGCGCCCGTGCTCGACGCCGCGGGCCGCACCCTCGGCTCCGTGGCGGTGTCCCTGCGGCCGCCGGACTTCGAGCGGCGGCACCGGGCGATCGCCCCGGTGCTCCGGGACGCCGCCGACCGGGTGGGCCGGGCCCTGCGCGCGGCGGAGGACTGCCCGGTCGCCCGCCGGGCCGACTGAGCGGTCCTCCGCCGCGGGGCGGGCCCTACAGGTGCCGGCCCGCCAGCTGCTCGGCGATGTAGTCGGCCTGGCGGGTGGCCAGCGCCACGATCGTCAGCGTGGGGTTCGCCGCCGCCCCGGTGGTGAACAGCGAGCCGTCGGAGACGAACAGGTTCGGCACGTCGTGGGTCTGGCCGAACGCGTTGGTCACCCCGTCCTCGGGGCGCTCGCTCATCCGCGCCGTGCCCATGTTGTGCGTCGCCGGGTACGGCGGGGTGCGGTGCGTGGACACCGCGCCCACGGACTCGTAGAGCAGGGAGCCCTGCTGGTAGCCGTGGTTGCGCATCGCCACGTCGTTCGGGTGGTCGTCGAAGTGCACGTTGGGCACGGGCAGGCCCAGGTGGTCGGTCACCGTGGTGTTGAGGGTCACCCGGTTGGTCTCCTGCGGCATGTCCTCGCCCACCACCCACATCCCGGCGGTGTGCTCGTAGCCGTCGAGCAGGGCGGTGAAGTCCGGTCCCCACGCGCCGGGGTCCCCGAAGCTGGCCAGGAAGGCCGGCCCCAGGGAGATCGTCTCCATGTAGTAGCCGCCGGCGAACCCCCGGTCCACGTCGTGCCGGGACTCGTCGGCGACGATCCCGGCCATCGTCTCGCCCCGGTACATGCGCACCGGGCGGTCGAACTGCGCGTAGACCGATCCGGTGGTGTGGCGCATGTAGTTGCGGCCCAGCTGCCCCGACGAGTTGGCGAGCCCGTCCGGGAACAGGGGGGACGCCGAGAGCATCAGCAGCCGCGGCGTCTCGATCGCGTTGCACGCCACGGCCACGAGCCGTGCCCGCTGCCGCTGCACCTGGCCGTCCCCGTCCACGTAGACCACGCTGTCCACGAGGCCCTTCTCCGTGTGGGTGATCTGCACGGCGTGGCACTGCGGGCGCAGGTCGAGGTGGCCGGTGCGCAGGGCCTTGGGGATCTCCGAGACGAGCGTGGACCACTTGGACCGGTTCTTGTCGCCCTGGAAGTTGAACCCGTCCTGGATGGAGGCCGGGCGCCCGTCGTACGGTTCCGCGTTGGTCCCGTACGGGCCGGTCGCGTAGTGCCGGTAGCCGAGCTTCTGCGCGCCCGCCGCGAGCACCTTGTAGTTGTTGTTCGCGGGCAGCGGGGGACGGCCGTGGCGGTGGGTGCTGCCGATCTTCCGCTCGGCGCGGTCGTAGTACGGGGCCAGGTCCTCGAGCGTGATCGGCCAGTCCAGCAGGTTGGCGCCGTCCACGCGCCCGTAGACGCTGCGCGTGCGGAACTCGTGGGCCTTGAACCGCGGCGTGGCCCCCGACCAGTGCGTGGTGGTCCCGCCGACGGCCTTGACCAGCCACGCCGGGAGGTTGGGGAAGTCCCGGGCGATCCGCCAGGACCCCGTGGTGGTCCGGGGGTCCAGCCAGGCCATCTGGTGGAAGGCCTCCCACTCGTCGTTGACCCAGTCCTCGCTGGTCAGGTGCGGCCCGGCCTCCAGCAGGACCACCTTGATGCCCTTCTCGGTCAGCTCGTGGGCCAGTGTTCCTCCGCCGGCGCCGGAGCCGATGACGACGACGGCGGAGTCGTCGTCCAGCGCGATCCGGGCGGAGGGCTGCTGCTGGTCCTGGGGCGTGGTGGTCATGCGGTCTCTCCCGGCTCGACGACGTCCGACCCCTTGAAGAGGTCGCTGAAGGGCTGTTCGGTGGTCTCGGAGGCGCCCTGCTGGTCCAGGTTCCACCCCTCCTTGGGGGCGGCGGTCACCACCGGGTAGCCGAGGCGGCCGCACTCGGGCAGCTCCTCCTCGGACTCCTCGACGCGCGGGTCGGGCAGCCAGTCGAGGTCGTCGAAGCCGCGGTGCAGGTAGCCGCCCTTCGAGAAGGACTCGCCCTCGTAGCCCAGGGCCTCCCACACCTCGTGGTCGTCGTAGAAGTGCAGCACGGTGGTGCGGCGGACGAACCCGAAGAACTCGAGGTCGGCGATCCGCTTGAGCACGTTCAGGGCGGCCTCGTCGGGGAGGTCCACGAACGGCTCGTCGCTGAGCGAGTCGAGGGTCAGCAGCCCCTGGGTCAGGGCCATCCGGAACCAGGTGGAGTTCTCGGCCTCGGCCACGATCTTCTCGGTCATCCGTTCGTACGGGCCGTCCGGGAGCTGCGGGTGCGGGAACGCGACCCGCACGATCCGCGTCAGGGTGCGCTTCGCCTCGTCCGTCAGGGCGAGGGCGTTCAGGGCGGAGTACTTCGCGGGATAGACCATGGGTCTCCTCCTCGTCGGCGCTGCCGGGTGTCACCACCGAGTGTGAGTCAGATCACCACCGCGGGCCAGACGTGTTATCGCAGGGCGAGAACGCCCGCCCGGCGCGGCGACACGTGAGAGCATGGGCCGGTCGAAGGAGGCCGCATGATCGTGGACCGACTGCCCGAGCACCTGTGCGAGGACGCCGTGGCCCTGTGGGAGGACGCGGGGCTGACCCGTCCGTGGAACGACCCGCGGGCGGACCTGGCCCGGGCCCTGGCGGGGCCCTCGTCCACGGTGCTGGCCGCCGTCGAGGAGGACGGGCTCGTGGGCACCGCGATGGTCGGCCACGACGGGCACCGGGGCTGGGTGTACTACGTGGCCGTGCGGCCCTCCCACCGGGGGAGAGGCCTGGGCCGGGCGCTGATGGCCGCGTGCGAGCAGTGGGTGGCCGGGCGCGGCATCCCGAAGATGCAGCTGATGGTGCGCACCGGCAACGCGGGCACGCGGGACTTCTACGAGCGGCTCGGCTACGCCGTGCAGGACACCGTGGTGCTCGGGAAGTTCTTCGACCCGCGGCGCCAGGCCCAGCAGAGCGGCTGAGCGCCGCCGGCTCCGCCCCTCAGACGCGGGGGTCCGTGACCCCGCCCGGGCAGTCGTAGTGGAAGAAGTCCCAGGCGCTGCGGCGCGCCCCGGCCCGGTAGGCGCTGTCCCAGAACTCGAGGACGGCGCCGTGCGGGTCGGCCAGTTCCCGGACGTCGTCGTAGCGCAGGACCGCCAGGTGGCTCCCGCCGCGCTCGGTCCAACGCGCCGTGTCCGGCCGCAGCGGCTCGGCGGCCAGCCCGTCCGGCTCCGGGGCGGTGTAGGAGTAGAAGGCCGGCTCGGGGAAGGCGTCGTCGCCGAACCAGAACCCGGAGCTGATGACCTCCCGCGAGTACGCCTCGCCGGTCACCGGGTCCGCGCCGGGCGGGACGTCCACGGCCGTGTCGGCGAAGCGGGTCACCGCGATGTCGAACGTGTGCCAGAAGTGGTGGACGGGACTGGTCTTGCCGGACCACTCGCCGGCGAACCGCTCGAGCAGCAGGTTCACCTGGCCCAGCACCTGCCAGTACCGGGTCACGGCGGCGGGGTCGTAGGCGGCGTGCTCGGTGTCCTCGGCGAACGGGCGCCCGGAGTCGGGCAGGTCGAAGGGCCGGGGGTCGGCGATGGTGACCTCCACCCCGGCGGCTCGGAGGGCGTGCAGCAGGCGGGCGTGGAACGCCGCCACGGACAGCCCCGGGAGGGCGAAGGAGTGCCGCAGGCCCGTGGCGGTGCTGAGGTCCAGGCGGTGGTCGAGCAGGTCGAGGTCGATCGCGAAGACCGGGTCGCGGCCCATCGGCCGGGTGGTCAGTCCGCGACCGGTGACGTGGAACGGCACGTTCCACCAGTGGTTGCGGCGGGGCGCGGCCGCCAGCCGCACCTTGCCGACCACCTGCAGGAACCGGTGGACGGTCTCCCGGGTCTCCCGCCAGGGCTCGTAGGGCATCTCGGGGAAAGCGACGTGGTCCATGGCGTCCTCCTCGGCCCAGTGTGCGGCCGTCCCGTCGGGAAATCCAGGGCTGGTCGAGGCTCCGCCGCCGTGGGACAGTGGTGCCGGGCGCCGCGCGGCGCGGCGGCCCGCGACGCGGGGGTGGTCGGCATGGCCGAGGACGACATCGACGTGGGCGCCGGTCCGAGCGGGACCGGGTGCGCCGAGTGCCTGGCGGACGGGGGCTGGTGGGTGCACCTGCGCCGGTGCGCCCGGTGCGGGCACATCGGGTGCTGCGACACCTCCCCGGCCCAGCACGCCACCGCCCACCACCGGCGGACGGGCCACCGGTACGTGCGCAGCTTCGAGCCGGGGGAGTCCTGGTGGTGGGACTACGCCACCGGCACCTTCGTGGAGGGCCCCGATCTCGCCCCGCCGCAGCACCGCCCGGAGGACCAGCCGGTCCCCGGCCCGGCGGGGGCCGTTCCCGCCGACTGGCGCCGGCACATCCACCGGTGACGCCCACCGGGAACCACCGGGTCCTGCCGCGATGAACGACTTCTCCGCGCGCGCCGCTCCCGGTCCGGCCGGCGGGCCGGCGGCGCCGCTGACCTGGGGGCAGCCCCGCGCCCGGTGGGTGCTCACCGCGACGGTTCTCGGCTCGGCGCTGTCCTTCCTCGACGCGACGGTCGTCAACATCGCCCTGCCCTCCCTCGGGGCCGACCTCGGGGCGGGCACGGCCGGGCTGACCTGGGTCGTCAACGCCTACGCCCTGACGCTGGCCGCGTTCGTGCTCCTGGGCGGCGCGCTGGGGGACCGGTACGGCCGGCGCCGGATCTTCCTCATCGGGGTGACGGTCTTCGCCGCGGCGTCCGTGCTGTGCGGACTGGCCCCGGACACCACGGTCCTCGTGCTCGCCCGGGCCGCGCAGGGCGTGGGCGGGGCGCTGCTGACGCCGGCCGGCCTCGCGATCCTGCAGGCCTCGTTCGCGCCCGAGGACCGGGCCCGCGCGATCGGCGCCTGGTCGGGTCTCACAGGGGTCGCCGCGGCGGTCGGGCCGTTCCTCGGCGGATGGCTGGTGCAGGCCGTGAGCTGGCGCTGGGTGTTCCTGATCAACCTGCCGCTCGCGCTGGCCGTCGTCGTCATCAGCCTGCGCTGCGTGCCCGAGTCACGGGACCCCGGGGCGGCCGCACGACCGGACGTGCCCGGCTCCGCGCTGCTGGTGCTGGCCCTCGGCTCGCTGACCTACGGGCTCACCGCGGCGGCCGAGGCGGGCCCCGGCGCCCCCGTTCCGCTCGGCCTGCTCACGGGGGGCCTGGTGCTGCTGGCCGGGTTCCTCCTGTGGGAGCGGCGCTCGCGCGCCCCGGTCCTGCCGCCCGCGGTGCTCCGGGTGCGCCTGTTCGTGGTCGTGAACGTCATCACGCTGCTGGTCTACGCGGCCCTGGGGGCGGTGTTCTTCGCCCTCGTCGTCGCCCTGCAGGTCGGCGCGGGGTTCTCCCCGCTCGCGGCCGGGCTGTCCCTGCTGCCCGTCACCCTGCTCATGCTGGTGTTCTCGGCGCCCGTCGGCGCCCTCATGAGCCGGACCGGCCCCCGGCCCCTGATGACGCTCGGGCCCCTGGTCGCCGGGCTCGGCGTGGCCCTGCTGGGCCGCGTCGGGCCCGGCGCCGACTACGTGCTCGACGTCCTCGTGCCCACGACCGTGTTCGGGGCCGGACTGACCCTGATCGTCACGCCGCTGACCGCCACCGTCCTCGCGGCCCTGCCCGAGGAGCAGGCGGGGCTGGCCAGCGGGGTGAACAACGCCGTCGCCCGCACCGGTGGCCTGCTCGCCGTCGCGGCGCTGCCGCTGCTCGGCGGGCTCGGCGACGGCGGCCTCGCCGAACCCGAGCGGGTGCGCGACGCGTTCGTGCTGATCACCCGGGTCTGCGCCGGGGCGCTGGTCGTGGGCGGGCTGCTGTCGGCGCTGCTGGTCCGGACCCCCGCGGAGCAGGCCGCCGCCCGCGCGGGGCCCCCGGTCGGCCGGCCGGCTCCGCCGCGGGCGGCGGTCGCGCCGACGCACTGCGCCGTGGGCGGGCCCCCCGCCGCGCTGCCCCCGGCCGCGTCGCCTCCCGTCGCGGACCCGGGGACGCCGGGGGCGGCGCCGACACATCGTTGACCCCCGCCGCGCGGCGCATCTACCCTGAAGCCCCTCGTCACCGCACAGTTGGTCGCGAGCGCTCGGACACGGCGGCGCACCGGGACGCCCGGTCGTCCGGGCGGCCGCGAGACCGGTGGGCACCGGTCGGCCCGCGCCGTCGCGCGATCCCGATCCGCATCCCGGTCACCCGTCCCGAGGACGTGATGTGCCGTGCACCGTTGCCAGCCCACCGCCATTCCCGCTCCACCCCGCACCCGTGCACGGCGGTTCCGCCGCGCACGGGCCCGCGGGGGCGCCGCCGCGCTCGCCCTCACCGTCCTCCTCGTGGCCGCCCCGGCCACCGAGGCCGGCGCGGTCCCGGGCACCGCGCCCGTGGTCACCGCCCCGGCCCCTCCCGGGCTCGAGCAGTTCTACGCCCAGGAGATCGTGTGGACCCCGTGCGGGGTGGCCGCCGAGTGCGCCACGGTGCGCGCCCCGCTGGACCACGCCGACCCGGCCGCCGGGGAGATCGACCTCGCCCTCGTCCGGGTGGCGAGCACCGGCGCCGCCGCGCGGCAGGGCTCGCTGCTCGTCAACTTCGGCGGCCCGGGCGGCTCCGGCACCGCGGGGATCGAGGGCTGGGCGGCCGGCCTGGACCCGAGCGTGCGCGCCGCCTACGACGTCGTGGGCTTCGACCCCCGGGGCGTGGGCGCCTCCACGGCGGTGGAGTGCGTGGACGGGCCCACGATCGACGCCTGGCGCGCCGCCCCGGTCGACCCGGACACCCCGGAGGGGCTGGCCGAGCGCATCGCGCGCGCCGAGCAGTTCGCCGCCGCCTGCGCCGCCACCACCGGTCCGCTCCTGGGGGAGGTCGACACCGACAGCGCCGCCCGGGACCTGGACCTGCTGCGCGCGGCGCTGGGGGACGAGCAGCTGAACTACCTGGGCTACTCCTACGGCACCCAGCTCGGGGCCGCCTACACCGAGCTGTTCCCGGAGCGCACCGGCCGGTTCGTCCTGGACGCCGCGGTCGACCCGGCCCTGGGCATCGCGGAGATGACGGTCCAGCAGGCCGCCGCGTTCGAGCGGTCCCTGCGGGTCTTCGCCGCCTCCTGCCTGCCGCAGGACGGCTGCCCGCTCGAGGGCACCGTGGACGAGGCCGTGGCGCAGATCGACGCCCTGCTGGAACGCCTCGAGACGCAGCCGCTGCCCACCGCCGACGGCCGGCCGCTGACCGCGGACGACGCGTTCGCCGGCATCTACACCCCGCTCTACGAGGAGCGGATCTGGTGGCTCCTCGGCCAGGCGCTGGAGCGGGCCCTGGACCACGGGGACGGGACGGCGCTGATGTTCCTGGCCGACGCGGCGTACGGGCGCAACCCCGACGGGACGTACACCAACGCCGACGAGGCGAACGCGGCCGTGAACTGCCTGGACTACCCCGTGGACGACAGCCCCGCGGCCATGGCGGCCCTGGACGCGCGGCTGCAGGAGGTCGCGCCCACGCTCGGGGACCGCTTCAGCCACGACGAGGTCACCTGCGGGGTCTGGCCCTACGAGCCGGTCTCCCCGCCGGCGCCGGTCGACGGGGCCGGGGCCGGTCCCGTCCTCGTGGTCGGCGGCACGGGGGACCCGGCCACGCCCTACGCCTGGTCCCGGGCGCTCGCCGCGCAGCTGGAGGGCGGGCACCTGCTCACCCGGGAAGGGGAGGGGCACGGCTCCTACCTGCGGGGCAACCTCTGCGTGGACGAGGTCGTCAACGGCTACCTGCTCCAGGGCGTGCTCCCGGCGCAGGAGAGGACCTGCTGAGCCGGGGCGCCGGCCCGGCTCATGAGCGGGCCGGCGCGAGATCGTCCCCGCACCGGCCCAGCCACCAGGGAAATCAGGAAGATCCGGTGGCTCCGGCCCATCCTACTGAGCCCCCGGTCACGGTTCAGCACTTGATTTTTCCAGCAGAACGTGACCTTGCGCGGGGTACCGGGCGGGATCCGGGGGGAGGATGCTGGACGGTGGAGAGGGGCACACCATGGGGGACCGGGACGAGCCGCGGCCGTGGGGCGTGGCGGGAGCGGCTGCGGCGTGCGCCGCGCTGCTGTTGACCGGCTGCGCCGCGGGCGGCCTCGGGCCCGTGAGCGAGCAGCTGGGCGCCCCGGCCGCCGCGCCCGAGCTGGAGGTGCAGACCGTCGTCGACGGGCTGAGCAACCCCTGGGACGTGGCCCTGACCCCGGAGGGCACCGCCCTGGTCACGGAGCGCGGCGGCCGGCTGCTCGCCCACGACGCGCAGGGCACCCGGGAGGTCGCGGCCGACCTGGACGACGTGTTCGTGGGCAGCGAGGCGGGGCTGATGGGACTGGCGGTGTCCCCGGAGTTCGGCCGGACCCGGGAGTTCTTCCTGTGCCACGCGACGCGGGCGGAGGACGGCGGGCCGCGCGACGTCCGGGTCACCCGCTGGCGGCTCGACGGGCCCGCCCGGGCGGCCGAGCGCACCGGGACGGTGGTCGACGGGCTGCCCATCAGCTCCGGCCGGCACAGCGGCTGCCGGCTGCGCTTCGCCCCGGACGGCACCCTGCGCGTGGGCACCGGGGACGCGGCCCAGGGCGAGAACCCGCAGGACCCCGGCTCGCTCGGGGGCAAGACGCTGCGGCTGCACGCCGACGGCACGGTCCCGGACGACAACCCGTTCGCCGACCGGCAGGGCAGCGCCGCCGCCGTGTACACCCTGGGCCACCGCAACGTGCAGGGCCTCGCGGTGCAGCCGGGCACGGGCACCCTGTGGTCCGCGGAGCACGGCCCCGGCCGCGACGACGAGATCAACGAACTGCGCCCCGGCGGCAACTACGGGTGGGACCCGGTGCCCGGCTACGACGAGTCCACCCCGATGACCGACCTCGAGAAGTTCCCGGACGCGGTCGAGGCCGCATGGTCCTCCGGCCGCCCGACCGTGGCCGTCAGCGGCGCCGCCTTCCTGGAGGGCCCGCAGTGGGGGGCGTGGGACGGGGCCCTCGCCGTGGCGGAGCTGAAGAACACCGGCGTGGGGGTCTACCGGGTGGAGGGCACCGGGATCACGGGCACCACGCGGATGCGGGAGCTGGAGAACGACTACGGCCGGCTGCGCTCGCTGACCCTCGACGAGGACGGCGCGCTGTGGGTGACCACCTCCAACGGCGACGACGACGCCGTGCTGCGCGTCACGGCCCGCGCCGCGGAGGGCTGACCCGGCGCGGGCGGGCTCAGGACTCGGCCTGCCCCTGCCGCCAGTAGCCCATGAAGGAGACGTTGTCCTTGGGGATGCCCGCGGCGTCCACGCACAGCCGGCGCAGCGCCTTGACCGTGCCGGACTCCCCGGCCAGGAAGACGTAGGGGACGTCGGCGCGCCCGGGAGCCGCCACCGACCACGCCCGGGGCTCCTCGGGCCGCTCGCCGACCCGCAGCGGCACCGGCGCGTGCTCCCCGCGCTGCGGGCGCCGGCCCGCCAGGACGTCGTCCACGGCCCCGCCGGGCAGCCCCAGCAGGCCAGCGAGCCGCGCGGCGGCCCGGTGCCCGTGCCCCGCGGGGGCTCCCCGGCCGGCCCGGGGCAGGACGTGCAGGCGCACGTCGGGCAGCTCGGCGGCCAGCCGGTGGGCCGCCACGTCGTCGCGGTGCGGCACCTCCAGCACCACGTCGAGGCGGGGGCGGGACCCGTCGGCGGCGGCCGCGTCCGCGAACTCCTCGGCGAACTCCTCGGCCACGGACATCAGGGCCGGCGCCGCGGTCTCGTCCCCCACGGCCAGCACGTGCCGCGCGCCGCCGTGGTCCCAGGCGGCCCACGGCCGCTCCTGGGGGCCGGGGCCCAGCAGGTAGACGCGCTCGCCGGGGGCCGCGGCCGCCGCCCACCGGCTGCCGGGCCCGTCCTGGCCGTGCCCGTCGTGCACCACGACGTCGATCACCAGCTCCGGCACCACGATCCCGCAGAAGGTGGTGCGCCGGACGCCGCGCACGGTGTAGGTGCGCATCCAGCCGCGCTCCTCGGCGGGGCGGGCGAACCAGCCCTCGCGCAGGCCCACGGAGAGGTCCGCCCGCTCGGGTGCCCGGCCGGGCGGCGGGACGAGCAGCTTGATGTACGCGTCCCGGCACCGGGTCGACTCCCCGGCCCCGAGCAGGGCCGGGGAGAGGCCGGCGAGCTCCGGGCCCGCCAGGGTGATGCGGCGGAAGGACGGGCACAGCGGCGTCACGGACGTCACGGCGGCCTCGACGCAGAGCACGGGAGCGGCGGGGGCGGCCCCCGGGGTGCTGGTGACGGTCACGACAGGTTCCTCACGGTCTCGGCGGCGGGGCGGGTGCCCGCCGCGGGGGTCGGGACCGGGGTCCCGGTGGACGGAGCGGGGTGGGCGCCCTCCCGGGCCCGCCCGCGCGGCAGGACGACGGGGCGCCCGCCCACGGGGTCGGGCACCACGTCGGCGCGCAGACCGAAGACCTCGGCCAGCAGCTCGGGGGTGAGCACCTCGGCCGGCGGGCCCACGGCCACGATCCGGCCCGCGGCCATCGCCACGAGCCGGTCGGCCACGCGGGCGGCCAGGTTGAGCTCGTGCAGGACGGCCACCACGGTGGCCCGGCCCGGCCCCTCCGGGTGCTCGAGCCCGCGCAGCATGTCCAGCAGGTCCACCTGGTGGGCCAGGTCGAGGTAGGAGGTGGGCTCGTCGAGCAGCATGGTGCGGGCCTGCTGGGCCAGGGTCAGGGCGATCCAGGCCCGCTGGCGCTGCCCGCCGGAGAGCTCCTCCACCGGGCGCCCGGCGAGCGCGGTGAGCTCGGTGAGCTCCATGGCCCGCGCCACGGCCGCGTCGTCGTCGGGGGAGGGGGCGCCCCACCAGCGGCGGTGGGGATGCCGCCCGCGCTCCACGAGCTCGGCGACGGTCAGCCCCTCCGGCACCACCGGGGACTGCGGCAGGAGGCTGACGGATCGGGCGTACTGGCGGGAGTGCCACTGGCGCACCCCGCGGCCGTCGGCCTCGAGGGTCCCGGCCAGCGGCTTGAGCTGCCGGGACAGGCCCTTGAGCAGCGTCGTCTTGCCGCATCCGTTGGCGCCGATGAGCACGGTGGTGCAGCCGTGCGGGATGTCCAGGTCGACCTCCCGCACCACGGTGCGGTCGTCGTAGCCCAGGGACAGCCCGCGCATCCGGAACGCCGGGGCCTCGGCCTCCGGGTCCGCCACGGCGTGCAGGTCGGGTGTCACGCGGTACCTCCTCTCCGCTGCCGCACGAGCAGCCACAGCATCACGGGCGCGCCCACGGCCCCGGTGACCACGCCGGCCGGCAGCTGCGTGCCCGCCAGCAGGTCCGAGCCCAGCGAGTCGGCGACCACCACGACCACCGCGCCCACCAGGGCGCAGGCCAGGATCGAGGTCCGGCCGCGGGTCAGGGCGGTGGCCACCGGGGTGGACATCAGGGCCACGAAGGCCAGCGGGCCGGTGGCGGCCGTCGCGGCGGCGGCGAGCAGCACGCCCAGGCCCAGGGCGAGGGCCCGGCTGCGACCCGGGTGGGCGCCCAGTCCCGCGGCGAGCTCGGGGCCGAGCTCGGCGGGCTCGAGGGCCCGGTGCGCGGCCACGGCCGCGGGCACCGCCAGCAGCAGGCAGGCGCCGAGCACGGTGATCCGCTCCCACGTGGCCGCGCTCAGGGACCCCGCGGTCCAGACCGCGGCGTCCTGGGCGGAGTTCAGGGCCAGCCGCGTCAGCATGGCGGCGGTGACCGCCTGGGCCAGGGCGGCCACGCCGATCCCGGCGAGCAGGAACCGTTCGCCCACGATCCCCCCGCCGCGCAGGCGCACCGAGGCGGTGGCGATCAGGGCGGCGGCGAGCAGCGCCCCGGCCAGCGCCGTCCAGGACACGGCGGTGCCGCGCAGGCCCCACAGCGCCGTGCCCGCCACGGCGCCCGCCGCGGCCCCGTAGGTGATGCCCAGGATGTCGGGGCTGGCCAGCGGATTGCGCAGCACCCGGCGGAACAGCGCCCCGGAGCAGCCGAGGGCGGTCCCGGCCAGGGCGCCCAGCACCGCGCGCGGCAGCTTCTCCTGCAGGACGATGAAGCTCGCCCCCGGGATCTGCTCGCCCGCGAGGATCGCGAAGAAGTCGGGGATCGTCACGGTGTAGCGCCCCAGCAGCACCCGCACGGCCAGGGCCGCCAGCAGGGCGAGGGCGAGCAGGGCCACCGCCCGGCGGGTCCGGCGGGCGCGGGTGCGGCGGACCGCCCGCAGCGCCTCGGCGGCCCCGGTGTCCTCCGGGGCGGCGGGGGCGGGGGCGAGCGCGGTGCCGGTCACAGGGTCACGCTCCGTCCCCGGCGCAGCAGCGCCAGCAGCACGGGCACGCCGAGGACCACCGTGGTGATGCCCACGTGGATCTCCTGCGGCGGGGTGAGCACGCGCCCCAGGACGTCGGCCAGCAGCAGCAGCGCGGGCCCGAGCACCGCGCTGAACAGCACGATCCAGCGGTAGTCGCCGCCCAGGAAGCGGCGCACGGCGTGGGGGACGAGCAGGCCCACGAAGGCGATGGGCCCGGCCAGGGCGGTCGCGGAGCCCGAGAGCAGGACCACGCCCACGAAGACCAGCACGCGCTGCAGGCCCAGGTCCACACCGAGCCCGCGGGCGAGCTCGTCGCCCAGGGCCATGGCGTTGAGCCCGGAGGAGCCGCCCAGCACCAGCAGCACGCCGAGGAGTACGAGGGGGGCCACGGCGGCGAGGTCGGTGCTCTCGGCGCGGGCGACCGAGCCGATGCTCCAGAACCGGAAGCGGTCCAGCACTGCGGGCTGGCTGAGCACCACGGAGGTGGTGAGCGCGGTGAAGCCGGCGCTGACCGCGGCGCCGGAGAGGACCAGGCCCGCCGGGGTGGGGGCCCCGCCGCCCAGCCGGGAGGAGCCGAAGACGAGCACGGCGGCCACGGCCGAGCCGGTGAGGGCGAGCGCGGTCAGCTGCCACGTGGCCGCCACGCCGAGCCAGCCGAGGCCCAGCACCACCGCGCAGGAGGCGCCGGCGGTCAGGCCCAGCAGTCCCGGGTCGCCCAGGGGGTTGCGGCTGACGCCCTGCATGCCGGCGCCGGCCACGGCCAGCGCCGCCCCGACGAGCACGGCGGTGAGGGTCCGCGGGATCCGGCTCTGCACCACGGCCGCGTCGATGCCCAGCCCGGCGGTGAGCTGGGACCCGCCGTCCAGCAGGGCGGCGGGCAGCCCGGCGAGCACCTGGACCACCGTGGCGGGATCCACCGAGCGGGCGCCCCAGAACAGGGACGCCGCCGCGGAGACCGCCAGCAGCAGGAGGGCGGCGAGCAGGGCGGGGCCCCGGCGCCGCTGGGCGGCGCCGGGGCCCCGGGGGGCGGCGGGGGGTGCCGTGCTGGTGCTGCTCACCGGGACCGGGGGCTCACTGACCGCCGGCCGAGGCCGCGGCCTCGGCGATGTCCGGCAGCACGTTCTCGAGCGCCCACGGGATGCTCAGCGGGGAGGCCGCCGAGACCGAGAGCACCTCCTGCTGGTCGCTCTGGAGCACCAGGGCGCCGTCGGCCACCGCGGGGACGCGGCTGAGCAGGGGGTCGTTCTCGATGGCCTCGCGCACGCCCTCGTCCTCGGCCCAGCTCACGAAGACGTCCGAGGTCAGCTCGTCGGCCCGCTCCGGGGACCAGGTGACGTAGAACTCGTCCTCCTTGCCCCGGGCGGCCTCCTCGACCGCCTCGGACTGGACCATGCCCAGGGACTGGAGGAACTTGGGGCGGTTGTCCACCGCGGTGTAGGCGAAGATCTGGTCGGCCGCGGACGGGTCGAGCGTGCCGTAGACGAAGGAGGTGCCCTCCAGCTCCGGGTACTCGGCGGCGGCGTCCGCGATCTGCTGCTCGACGTCCGCCACGACCTCGGCGGCCCGCTCCTCCCGGCCCAGGGCCTGGCCGATGAGCTCCGTGGAGTCCTGCCAGGACGTCCCGTAGGCCACGGCGTCCTCGGGGAAGCCGATGACGGGGGCGATCTCCGAGAGCTTGTCGTAGTCCTCCTGCGTCAGCCCGGAGTAGGCGCCCAGGATGACGTCCGGCTCGAGTGCGGCGATCGCCTCGAAGTTGATGCCGTCCGTCTCGGAGTAGGTCTCCGGGGCCTCGGCGCCGGACTCCTCGAGGGCGGCGTCGAACCAGTCCGTGGACCCGTTCTCGTTGGCGCCGAAGTCCAGGGCGGGCACCCCGACCGGGACCACGCCGAGGGCGGTCGCCACGTCGTGGTTGACCCAGGACACCGTGGCCACGCGCTCGGGGGCCTCCTCGATCGTGGTCTCGCCGAACTCGTGGGTGACGGTGCGGGGGAACTCGCCGGTGGTCCCGGCCGCGGCGGTGGACCCACCGTCGGACTCCCCGCCCGCCGTTCCGGTCGAGCACCCGGTGAGCAGCAGGGCCCCGGTGGCCAGCAGGGCGGCCGGGGTGAGGGCGCGGCGGGCGGAGGACAGCGGGCGCGGAGCGCGGGGAAGGAGAGGGGCCACGGCCACCCTTTCGACGGACGACGGCGGCGCCGTCGGTGCGAATGCGGTTAGGGAAGGTTTGCCTAACCACCGGACAGGGATCACCCTAGGATGGGCGACGGCGAATACGCAACACGGGCATGATGTAATCGCGGTGCCGATGTGGTTAGGTAAGGCTTGCCTCACCCCGAGGCGTGCCCCCGGCCCCATCGATCCCCCCTGCGAGGAGCCCATGAACGACTTCCTGTTCACCCGCCGGACCCCGGCCCAGTACGCCAGTGCCCTGCACGGCACCGTCGACGCGGTGGCTATCCACCTGGCCGGCACGGAGCGCCCCCGCTCCGCCGCCACGCCCGCCGAGCTCGAGGACCTCGTCGCGCGCGTCGACCTCGACCGCCCCCTCGGGGACGTCGCCGCCGTGCTCGAGGAGACGCGCCGGCTCTACCTCGACCACGCGGTGCACTTCCACGACCCCGGCTACATGGCTCACCTCAACTGCCCGGTGGCCATCCCCGCCGTGGCCGCCGAGGCCCTCACCGCGGCCGTGAACACCGCGGTCGAGACGTGGGACCAGTCCACCACCGCGACCCTGGTGGAGCAGCGGCTCGTGGACTGGACCACCGCCCGGATCGGCTTCCCCGCGGCGGGGGAGCCGGACGGGGTGTTCACCACCGGGGGCACCCAGTCCAACCTCCAGGCCCTCTTCACCGCCCGCGAGCAGCGGCTGTCCCGCCCGCACGCGGCCCCGCGGCAGGAGCGCCTCGGCCGGCTGCGGATCGTGGCGGGCGAGCACGCGCACTTCAGCGTGGACCGGGCCGCCCACCTGCTCGGGCTGCCCGCGGACGCGGTCGTCCCCGTGCCGGCCGGCCGGGACGGGGCGCTGGACCCGGTCGCCCTCGAACGGGCCCTGCACGAGGTCACGGCGGCCGGCGACGAGGTCGCCGCCGTCGTGGCCACCGCCGGGAGCACGGACCTCGGCGTGATCGACCCGCTGCCGGCGGTCGCGGACCTGTGCCGGGCGCACGACGTGTGGCTGCACGTGGACGCCGCCTACGGCGGGGGCCTGCTCGTCTCGCCCACCCGGCGGCACCTGCTGGACGGGATCGAGCGGGCCGACTCCGTGACCGTGGACTTCCACAAGTCCTGGTTCCAGCCGGTGGCCGCCTCCGCGCTGCTGCTGGCCCGGGGGCGGGACCTGCGCTTCTCGACCTGGAGCGCCGAGTACCTCAACCCCCGCCACGCGGTGCGGCCCAACCTGGTGGACAAGTCCCTGCAGACCACCCGGCGCTTCGACGCGCTCAAGCTGTGGATGACGCTGCGCACCGTCGGGGCCCCGGAGCTCGGCCGGACCCTGGACCGGGTCCTGGACCTCGCGCAGGAGGCCGGCCGGGTCGTGGCGGACGCCCCCGACATGGAGCTCGTGGCCCGGCCGGTGCTCTCCACCGTCCTGTTCCGGCACCGGCCCCCGGGCACCGACGACGACGCGGCGGAGCGTCTCGTCGAGCCGGTCCGGGCCGCGCTGTTCGACTCGGGGCGCGCGGTCGTGGCCTCGACCGTCGTCGGCGGCCGCCGCTGCCTGAAGTTCACGTTCCTCAACCCGGTGACCACCGCCGCGGACGTCGAGCGGGTGCTCGACCTGGTCCGCGCCGCCGCGCGGGACACCGCGCCGCTGGCCGCCGCGGCGGGGGCGCGCTGATGGCCACCGCGACCGAGCACGTGCACGACCTGCTGGGCATCGGGATCGGCCCCTTCAACCTGGGCCTGGCCTGCCTCGCGGCGCCGCTGGAGGACCTCGACGCGGTGTTCCTCGACGCCCGCGAGGGCTTCGACTGGCACCCCGGGCTGATGCTCGAGGACGCCACCATCCAGGTCCCGTTCCTCGCCGACCTGGTCACGCTGGCCGACCCGACCTCCCCCTGGTCCTTCCTGCACTACCTCAAGCGGACCGGGCGGCTCTACCCCTTCTACATCCGCGAGGACTTCAACCCGCTGCGCGCCGAGTACAGCGCCTACTGCCGGTGGGCGAGCGAGCAGCTGGAGAGCCTGCACTGGGGCCGCGAGGTCGTCGCCGTCGAGCGCGACGCCGCCGCGGACGCGTACACGGTCACCGCCCGCACCCGGACCGGGACGGAGCAGTGGCGGACCCGGCGCCTGGTCCTCGGCGTGGGCACCGTGCCGTGGGTGCCCGCCGGCGTCGAGCCCGGGACCGGTCCGGTCCTGCACACCAGCGACTACCTGCCCCGGCGCGAGGAGCTGCTGGGGCGGGAGAGCGTGACCGTGCTCGGCAGCGGCCAGTCCGCCGCGGAGGTCTACCGGGACCTGCTCGAGCGCGCCGGGGCGGACGGCCCCCGGGTCGACTGGATCACCCGCTCCCCGCGGTTCTTCCCCATGGAGTACACCAAGCTCACCCTCGAGATGACCTCCCCCGAGTACGTCGACCACTTCCACGGCCTCGACCGGCACCGGCGGGACCGGCTCAACCGCGAGCACACGACGCTCTACAAGGGCATCAGCGCGGAGCTGGTGAACGAGATCCACGACCTGCTCTACCGCCGCTCGGTGCACGGGCACCCGGCGGGGCTGCTCACCACGAACACCTCCCTGACCGGCGCCCGGTGGGACGCCTCGGCCGGGACGGTGGAACTGGCGCTGCGCGACGACGAGCTCGAGCGCTGCTGGCGGCACACCACCGGCGCCCTGGTGCTCGCCACCGGCTACCGCGCCGAGGTCCCGGCCTTCCTGGACCCGGTGCGCGAGGAGATCGCCTGGGACGCCGCCGGGCGCTACGACGTCTCCCGCGACTACGCGATCGACCGGGAGCGCCGCCGGATCTGGGTGCAGAACGCCGAGGTGCACACCCACGGCCTGACCGCCCCCGATCTCGGCATGGGCGCCTACCGCAACAGCGTGATCCTCCGGGCCGTGACGGGCCGGGAGGTCTATCCGGTAGAGCCCGCCATCGCCTTCCAGACCTTCGGCATTCCCCAGGAGACCGCATGAGCACCCCGCACCCCGCCCCCGCCGAGCGCTTCGCCACCCCCGGCGGCGTCCTCACCCTCGAGCCGCTGGCGCTGGACGGGCCCACCGTGGAGCTGCTCCACGCGTGGCTGACCCACCCCCGGTCCCGCTTCTGGGGCCTGCTCGACGCCGACCCCGCCACCGTCCGCCGCGCCTTCGAGGCCGTCGCGGCCCACCCCCGCTGCGAGGCCCGGCTGGCCCGCCTGGACGGGGTCCCGCTGGGCGTCGTGGAGACCTACGACCCCGCCGAGGTGCTGCTCGCCGGCCGCTACGCACACCGCGCCGGCGACGTGGGGATGCACCTGCTCCTCGCCCCGGCCCGGACCCCGGTGCCCGGCACGAGCGCCGCCCTGATGGCCGCCACGCTGCGCGGGCTGTTCGAGCGGCCCGGGACCCGGCGCGTCGTCGTCGAGCCCGACGTCCGCAACGAGGCCGTGCACCGGCTCAACGCCCGGGCGGGCTTCGAGGTCCACGGGCCCCTGCCGCTGCCGGACAAGACGGCGCTGCTCAGCACCTGCACCCGGAAGCAGTTCGAGGCCTCGGAGCTGGGGGACACCGCCCGCCCGGTCCCGGCCGCCGCCGGCCCCGCCGGCCCCGCCGCGGCCGGCCACCTGGGCCTGCACCCGATGCGCGTCGCCCACCGCCACCTGTGCTGCAAGGCCCTGGCCGAGTTCGCCCACGAGCGGCTGGTGCACCCCGAACCGGTCGGCGAGGGCGTCTTCGAGGTCCGGGCCGGGGCCGCCCGCTACCGGTTCCGGGCGCGGCGCACCGCGCTGGAGCACTGGCTGCTCGACGAGGGCTCGCTGCGCCGCACGGTGGCCGGCGCCGCCGCCGAGCCCGACGCCCAGGCCCTGGTCACCGAGTTCGCCCCGCAGCTGGGCATCCCCGCGCACCTGCTGGCCACCTACCTCGAGGAGATCGCGAGCACCCTCGCCTCCGCGGCCTACAAGCTGGTGCACCGCACCCGCCCGGCGACGGCGCTGGCGGGCGCCGGCTTCCAGGAGGTCGAGGCCGCCATGACCGAGGGGCACCCCGGCTTCGTGGCCAACAACGGGCGGATCGGCCTGGGCGTCACCGAGCACGACCGGTACGCCCCCGAGGCGGCCCGGCCGGTGCGCCTGGTGTGGGTGGCCGCGCGCCGCTCGCTCAGCCGCCTGGACACCGGGCGCGGCCTCGACGAGGACGCCCTGTACGCCGCGGAGCTGGACCCCGGGACCCGCGCGCGCTTCCGGGCCCGGCTGACCGGGCTGGGCCTGGACCCGCGGGACTACCGCTTCCTGCCGGTGCACCCGCACCAGTGGGAGCACCGCGTCACGGTGACCTTCGCCCCCGACCTCGCCCGCCGGGACCTCGTGCTGCTGGGGGAGGGCGGCGACGAGCACCGCGCCCAGCAGTCGGTGCGCACCTTCTTCAACACGACCCGCCCGGAGCGGCACTACGTGAAGACGGCCCTGGCCGTGCAGAACATGGGCTTCCTGCGCGGGCTCTCCCCCCGGTACATGCGCGACACCCCCGCGATCAACGACTGGGTGGCCGAGCTCGTGGCCGCCGATCCGGTGCTGGCCGGGGCCGGGTTCTCGGTCCTGCGGGAGGTCGCCGCGATCGGCTACACCGGGGACGCCTACCACCGCGCGGCCGCCTCGGGCCACGGCGAGGAGGGCCCGCACACCAAGATGCTGGCGGCGCTGTGGCGGGAGAGCCCCGTGGGGCGCACCGGGCCGGGGGAGCGGCTGGCGACCCTCGCGTCCCTGCTGCACGTGGACGCCCTGGGCACCCCGCTGGTCTCCGTGCACGTGCGGGCCTCCGGGCTGAGCGCCGAGGAGTGGGTCCGGCGGCTGCTGGACGCCTACCTCGCCCCGGTCGCCCGGTGCCTGCTCGCCCACGACCTCGTGTTCATGCCCCACGGCGAGAACGTGGTCCTCGTGCTGCACGAGCACGTCCCGCGGCGGGCGATCATGAAGGACATCGGTGAGGAGGTCGCCGTGGTCACCGACCGTCCCCTGCCGGAGGGCCTCGACCGGATCCGGCACGTCGTGGACCCCGCGACGGCGGCCCTGTCCGTGCACACCGACGTGTTCGACGGCGTGCTGCGCCACCTGGCGGGCCTGCTCGAGGCCGACGGGCTGCTGGCGGCCGGCGCCTTCTGGGAGCTGGCGGCACGGTGCCTCCACGAGGTGGCCGAAGCCGACCCGGCCGGCGCGGGACGGGTGCCGCTCTTCGCGCCCCGCTTCGAGCACTCCTGCCTCAACCGGCTGCAGCTGCTCAACACCCTGCAGATGGTCGACCTCACGGACCAGGCCGCGTCCCTGCAGTACGCCGGGACGCTGGAGAACCCGGTGGCGGCCCCGGTGCCCGTCCGCTGACCCGTCCGCCCCGCCCCTTGCGGGGCGGACGGAGCGGGGGGCTCAGGCCGCGTCGCGGGCGTCGAGCTCGTGCACGACCTCCTGGAGCCGGTCGGTGGTGCAGGGGTGGGGGCCGTCCGGTGCGCTGAGGTACTCCCGGTCGAGCTGGCGGCAGATCCGGGAGTGCAGCACCTGCAGCTCGTCCATGCTCAGGGCGGCCAGGGCGGCCGGGAACTCCTCGTCCGGGCCCAGGCAGGAGCAGGGCCGGTCGTGCGGGGACGGAGCGGAGCTGTGGCTGTGCTGGGTCACGGTGGTGGGTGCGCTCATGGTGATGTCCTTCGCGGGAAGTGCGGTGCAGATGTGTGGAGAGGGGGCCGCACCCGATGCGCGGGTGGCGGCCCGAGGGGACGCGGTGATGGTCACGGTGAGGGTCGCAGTGCAGAGAAAGCGGCGGTGCCCGGTCCGTCGACCCGTTCATCGGGGAAGGACGGGTGGTCCGGAGGAGCCACCGGCGGGGGCGCGCGGGACGAGGGCGCAGGGACGGCGGTCCGGGATCTCCTGGTGTGCAGCCGCCACGGGGAAAGGCCGTGTGCTCGACCTGCCTCCACGGTAGGCGAGACCGCCGGTATTGGCCATCCCGACGCCGCCCGCCCGGCGCTTCCGGGCGGAGGGGCCGTGGTTCCCTGCGCGTCCCGGCCGGCTCGTGTATGCTTTCTCGGTTGTCGGATTTCTCGTTCCCGCCCGTCCGGCGGTCCGCCCCGTCCGGGCGCAGCAGGACCTCCGTACGGCCGGCCACGGCACGCATCGCAGCGTCCGGGTTCCCCTGACGCGGGGAACCGGCCGTGGTCCCGGACGACAGGCCGCACTCGAGGAGCGGACCGCGCAACGGGTCGACGCCACCGAGGGCGTCGGCCGCAACACCCCGGCGGACCGCTCGCAGGACGTGCACGCACGTCCCGGTGACCGACTCCGGCGGTGCCGCTTCCTCGGGGAGCACCGGCCCACCGAGGCCGACACCCGCTCGTCGCTCCGCACCCGGTGCTGCGGTGCCCGTGCTCCAGCACTGCCACGGCACCCGACGGCGCCTCGAACCCGGCAGCGCCCTGCACCCTCCGGGCCGCACGGCCCGTCCGCTCGGCCCCTCGGGCCGGCCGGCGTCGCCGGCCCGCCCGTTCCGCACCGGCGACCACCACGGTCGCCGGTCCCCCATCCTTGAAAGTTCTCATCATGAAACACACCATGTCCGTCCTGGTCCAGGTGGACCTCGACGCCACCGACGTCCGCGTCCTCGTCACGGGATGCCTCACGGAGGCCAACCAGCACGTGCTCCAGCCCGTGATCGGACGCGCCCGCACGCTCGGCCCCGCCGTGCACGTGCGGGTCGACCTGGACTCCGTCCGGCACCTGCAGCCCGCCGCGGTGACGCTGCTGCGCGCGGCCGTCGACCACGAGGCGGCCTCGCCCGGTCTCGGGGCCGTGAGCATCAGCGCTCCCGCCGGGCCCCGCGCCCATCCGCTGGGGGAGCTGCCGGTCCGACCGCTCCGGGACCCCGCGCCCCGCACCGCCGTGGCCGCCTGAGCGGCCCCGGCTCCGTTCCGCACTCCGCCGCCGGAGCCGGCGGTGTCCCCGCGTCGACGCCGGGGACTCCTCCTGCGCCGGGCGGACGTGCGCACCGCGGGACCCGCGGCGAGTGGCGTTTCCGCGGGTCCTGGCCCAGGATTGAGCGGTGCCCGACGACCGTTCCGCCACCGCCGCCGATCCCGATGCCGCCCACGAGCCCGTGCCGGAGCTGCTGGTCGGCCTCGTCCTCTCGCCCCAGATCGCCGGCGTCCTGCCCCGGGACCTCGCCGGCTCCCTGCCCGGCCCGCTGCGCGAGCGCTATCCCGGGGTGCGCTGGCGCGTGGCCGCGGCCGAGGACCGGCTGGTGGTCCCGCCGGCCGACGGGCTCGACCTGTTGGAGGCCGCCCGCGACCGGATGCTCGACGAGGACTGGGACCTCGTCGTCGTCCTCACGGACGTCCCCCTCAAGGACGGCCGCAGCCCGGTGCTCACGCAGCTGAGTCCCGTGCACGGCGTGGGCCTCGTCGCCGTCCCGGCCCTCGGACCGGTGCACGTGGGGCAGAAGGTCCGGCAGACCGTGGTCCGGGTGGTCGGCCACCTGCTGGGCCACGACGCCGAGGACGCGGACGACGCCGAGGCGCAGGAGGAGCTCGTCCGGCGCGCCCGGCAGCGCGCGGAGGACCTCGAGGACCGCCCGGAGGACAACGCCGTGCAGTTCACCGCCCGGGTGCTGGGCGGCAACGTGCGCCTGCTGCTGGGGATGATCCGGGCCAACCGGCCCTGGACCCTGGTGGTGCGGCTGTCCCGGCTGCTCGCCCTGGCCGCGGCCACCGGGGTGCTGACCCTGGTGGCCTCGGACCTGTGGCTGCTCGCCGCCGCCTACGGGCCGTGGCGCCTGGGACTGCTGGGCCTGCTCTCGGTGGGTGCGGTGACCGGTGCGCTGATCGTGGGCGCCCGGCTCTGGGAGCGTCCGCGACGGCCCGCCGAGCGCGAGCAGGTGGCGCTGTTCAACCTGGCCACGGCCGCGACCGTGGCCATCGGCGTGGCCGTGTTCTACGCCGCGGTCTTCGCCCTGTCCTGGCTCGGCGCCCTGCTGCTCGTGGACGGCGACGTCTTCGCAGCGGTGATCGGCGCCCCGGCCGGGGCGGCCGAGTACGGCAAGCTGGCGTGGCTGACGGCCACGCTCGCCACCGTGGGCGGGGCCCTCGGCGCCGGGCTCGAGGACGACGACGCCGTGCGCGCCGCCGCGTACACCCGCTCGGAGCCCTGAGCGCCGCGGCGCTCAGCCGCCGGAGCGGAGCTCCGCGGCGATCCCCTCGGCCCAGGCGTCGATCGCCGGCCAGTCGCGGAAGTCGCCCGCCGGGGTGGCCTCCCTCGCCGCGGGCAGGTGGCGGGTCAACCGCTCACCGAGGCCGATCGGCGGGGCGTCGGGGTCGTAGGCCCCGCGGAAGACCTGCTCCCCGCGGGGGTGCAGCAGCGCGGTGAGCTCGTCGAACTCCTTCGGCCGGGCGGCCTCCAGGACGTCCTCGCCCTCCGCGTCCACGCGGTCGGTGCCCAGCGGGCCGCTGCTGAAGAGCCAGACCGGCCGGTCGGCCAGCTCCTCGCGGTGGCGCCGGGCGAAGACGGTGGCGTCCTTGAGCCAGTGGAACATGTAGGCGGCGCCGCCGAGCACGACCGCGTCGTAGGGTGCGAGGTCGCGGACGTCGGCCACGGGGCGGGCCTCGGCGGGAAGGCCCGCCCCGCGCAGGGCCCCGGCGATGCGCTCGGCGATCCCTGCGGTGGCGCCGTGCCGGGTGGCGTAGGCGACGAGGACGTTCATGGTGGATCCTTCCGCTCGGCGGGCGTGCTTCCAGTCTCCGCCGCGCCGCGGCCGCGCTCCAGGACACGGCCCAGGGTGACGCAGTGCGTCGCAGCCACAGTGATCAGTAGACTTGGTGTCCCCGGCGTGGTCCGGGAACTCATCCCGGGAGGACACGATGACCGCCACGCAGCAGACCTCGCCCACGCCCCGCACCCCGCGCCGGCCGCGGCTCCGGCGCAGCAACTGCCACCGCCCCGGCATCACGCGCCGCGGCCACGGGAAGGGCTTCGTGTACCGGCACGCGGACGGGACCAAGGTGGAGGCGCCCGAGGAGCTCGAGCGGATCCGGGGCCTGGCGATCCCCCCGGCCTGGAAGAACGTGTGGATCAGCCCGCAGCCCAACGGCCACATCCAGGCCACCGGGATGGACGACGCCGGGCGGCGCCAGTACGTCTACCACCCCCGGTGGCGGGAGCTGAAGGACCGGGAGAAGTTCGACCGGGTCCTGGACTTCGGCGACACCCTGCCCCGGGCCCGGCCGGCGGTGACGCGGCTGCTGCGCGCGGAGGGCCCCACGGAGGAGAAGGCGTGCGCCGCGGCCTTCCGCCTCATGGACGACGCGGCCCTGCGGATCGGCAACGAGGAGTACGCCCAGTCCAACGGCTCCTACGGGGTGACCACCCTGCTGGTGCGGCACGTGCGGGTGGACGGGGACGACGTGCACCTGGACTTCCCCGGCAAGAGCGGGCACCAGTGGTCGCTGACCCTCCGGGACGCCGACCTCGCCGCCGCGCTGGCCCCCATGCTCGGGCGGGATCCGGACGAGCCGGCCCTGGCCTACCGGGACGAGGACGGGCAGTGGGCCACCATCACCAGCGCCCGGCTCAACGACTTCGTCCGGGACCGGTGCGGGCAGGACTTCACCGCCAAGGACTTCCGCACGTGGCAGGGCACGGTGAGCGCCGCCCTCGCGCTGGCCGCCCGCGCGGACACGCGCCCCAGCCAGAGCGCCCGCAGGAAGGCCGTCTCCGCGGCCATGCGGGAGGTCGCCGAGCACCTGGGGAACACCCCCACGGTGGCCCGCAGCTCCTACGTGGACCCGCGGGTGGTCGACCGCTTCCACCACGGGGAGACCATCGACGCCGACACCTACCGGGCGGCCGAGCGGAACCTGCGCTCGTTCCTGTCCTGAGGCGGTTCCGCCCGCACGGCCTGGCCGAGGGCACGGCAGGACGGGACGGGACCTCACCGCGAGGCCCCGTCCCCGGGCTCAGGAGAGCTCGACGTAGGTGGCCGAGTGCCCGAAGCCCACGACGTCGTCGCGGCCGTCGCCGTTCACGTCCCCGAGCAGGCGCGGGTACCGTGCCGGGTCCCAGCCGTCCGCCCAGCCGAAGGAGGTGGACGCCAGCTCCGGTCCGACGAAGACGTTGTCGTCCCCGTAGGCCACGTGCACGCCCGCGTTGCCGAAGCCGACCACGTCCAGGATCCCGTCGCCGTCGATGTAGGCCAGGTCCCGGGGATGCCGGTCCACGCGCCATCCCTGGGCGGTGCCGAAGTCGGCGAGCTCCAGCGAGACCGGCAGGTACTTCGGCTCGCCGGGGCCGGAGGGCCGGGAGTGGGCGGCCAGGACGCCGCCGCGGCCGAACCCGACGACGTCCGGCGGCAGGTGGCCGCTGACGTTGCCGACCTCCCGGGGGTGCTGGTCGACCCGCCAGCCCTGGGCGTGGCCGAAGTCGCGGATCTCCAGTGCGGGCTGGGTGAACGTGTCGCCCAGGGCGGAGACGTAGGAGACGTACGTGCCGGCGTCCCCGATGGTGCCACCAGTCTAGATCCGGTCGTATGCACTCGTTAAGAGTTCTCCGCGCCGTGCGGAATCGTTGTTCCGGGCCTCACCTGCGGCGGGGCCGCCGTCCCGGGGCCCGGAGCGCGTCAGCGCCGGATGCCGTACCGGAAGTACAGGACGGGACCGACGAAGTTGATCGCGATGATCGCCGCCCACCTGCCCTTGCCGCCGTTGACCTCCTCCGCGGGGCGCAGGGCGAGGTCCGCCCACGCGGTGGCGGCCAGCGAGACCTGCACGGAGGCCAGCATCAGCAGTGCTGTCTGCTGCCCGGCCGTGAGGTCCTCCCACCTGGTCCTCCTCCCACGGGAGCCCTTGCGGGTGGTGCTCCTGCTCGTCCCGGTGCGGGTCATGGTCGTCCTCCTGGTGCTCGGGGACGCGGTGTCCCCCTCGGCCAGCCGCACGATGTTGCGCAGCATCTCCTGGGTCATCACGAAACTGATCGGCTCCACCAGCGCCGGGGAGGTGGCCAAGCGCTCCTGCCACGTCGGCGCCGCGGCCAGGCGGAGGCGCTCGACGAGCCGTGTTCCCCCGCCGGGGGCCGGCCGGAGGTGGAAGGACCACACCCCGCCCGGGACGCGCTGCGCGGCGGTCGAGGGGCCCGTGGGGGCCGCCAGCACCAGGTCCCGGCCCGGCTCCACGCCCACCACGGTCAGCGCCGCCTGGGGGTGCAGACGGATCTCGTCCCCCGCGGACAGCTCCTGGTGCTGGGGCAGGACGCGGTCGGCGTTGTGCATCCGGCAGCCGATGAGGTTCTCCAGCAGCTCGAAGCTGTAGAGCCCGCCGCGGCCCTGACCGAGCTGGGCCAGCCACGGCCACAGCTGCTCCGCGGAGGCCCGGGTCGTGACCGCATGGGTGGCCGACCACGCCGGGGCGGGCACCAGCTCGTCCCCCGGCCAGGACGCCTGCGCCTCCTCCGCCGTGGCGCCCCAGGTCGTGCGCCGCCGGCGCAGCAGCGGGCCCGTCAGGACGTGGCCGGCCATTCGCGCGACCGCCAGCGCGTTGCGCGGTCCGCTGCGTCCTACGTCCACGACGACCTCCTCCGGCCGCTCGGGCAACGGCCTCGGTCCTCATGGTGGAGCGGGCGCCGCCGGCAGTCAACGCCGCCTCCGCCGCGGTCCGCACCGCTTTCCACACCGGTGCCGGGCCGCCGGGCGCGTCGAACCACCGCACGGCCCAGCACGCAGGCGGGGGTCGGGGCCGGCAGCGCCGCCCCGGTCGCGGCGCCCACGCCGCCGCGGGGCCGTGACCGATGGTGACCGAGGATCACGGGCGTCCGCCGGGCCCGGCGGCCCGGGACGGGACCGACCCCCGGGGCGCCGGTCTAGTCTGGGGGCATGATCCGGCGCCCGACCCCGTCGCAGCCTCCTCCCGGCCCTGTCCCGGGGCTCCGGAGCCGGTCGTGACCCGGCCGCTGCCGCGGTCCGCCCGCAGGCACTGGGCCGCGCTGGAGCGGACGGGGTCCCCGGCGCCGCCCGCCGCGGACCCCGCGGCGCTCGCCGGCCTGCCCGAGCCCGCGCGCCGCTGGCTGGCCCGCGCCGTGCCGCCCGGCACCCCGGCGTGGTCGATGGCGGAGCTGCGGATGCGCGGTGAGATCCGGCTGGGCGGCAGGTGGCGCGCCTTCTCCGCGCGCCAGCTCCTGGCGCCGGGGGCCGGCTTCGTGTGGGCCGCCCGCACCCGGGTCCTCGGCCTGCCGGTGACCGGCTTCGACCGCTACGGCGCCGGCGGGGGCGAACTGCGGTGGCGGCTGCTGGGCGTCGTGCCCGTGCTGTCCGCGGCGGGCCCGGACATCACCCGCAGCGCCGCCGGGCGGCTCGCCGGCGAGGGCGTCACCGTACCGCCGGCCTGCGTGCGCGCCACGTGGTCCGAGGGCCCGGTCCCGGACACCGCCGTCATGTCCTGGGTCCTGGACGGAACGCCCGAGGACTCCCTGGTCCGGGTCGACCCGGAGGGCCGGCTCGTGGAACTGAGCATGCAGCGGTGGGGAGATCCCGACGGCACCGGATTCGGCCGCCACCCGTTCGGGGTCGCGCTGTCCGCGGAGGAGTCCTTCGCCGGCGTGCGGGTGCCCACCGCGCTGCGCGCCGGATGGGGGTGGGGGACCGACCGGCAGGCCGAGGGCGAGTTCTTCCGCGCCCGGATCGAGGAGGTCCGGTTCCGCTGAGCCGGCCCAGGAGCCCGGCCCACTGCGCCGCGTCCCGGGGCCGGCCCCTGACCGGGCGTCCTCCCGGAGGGCCGGTCCGGAAGGGCGTCCGCTCAGGCCGGCGGGCCCTCGCCGCCCGGTCGGCCACCCGGACGGTCCGGCAGCGCAGGCCCCCGGGGGCGCCGTCGCCTCCCGTTGCGGCGGGTCCACGGGACCCTGGTCGAGCCGGAACGGCGGGTACTCGTCCCGCATCAGCAGCACGTAGGCCAGCACCCGGTTGACCCAGCGGTTGATGCCCACCACCAGGGCGAACAGCTCGGGCCGGTACCGGCCGGTGAAGAGCAGCACCACGGCGGCGACGAGCACGAGCAGACCGAGCAGGGACGGCCCCCAGCTGGTCGTCGTCGTGCTGCCGTCGTCCTCCGAGACGCTGGTCCACGTGCTCCCGCCGGTGAGCACGCCCAGGACCAGCAGGTGCGGGATCGCCAGCAGCCACCACTTCACGAGCACCAGACCGCGGGACAGCCGCTCCGGATGGGCGACCTCCAGCTCCGCGGGGTAGTCCGCGCGGGCCAGCGTGAACGGCGGGTACCGGTCGGTGCCCAGCGCCGCGTACGAGTAGAACCCCACGCGCCAGCTCCACCGCAGCACCCCGACGCAGAAGGAGAACCACGAGGGCGGGTACCGTCCCGTGAACAGGATGACGATCCCCGCCGCCACCGTGGTGACCACGAGGGCGAACCACAGCACGGCCAGCACGATCAGGTGCGGGATCACCAGCAGCCACTTCACCAGCCACAGCCACCGGGACAGCCCCGTGTCGAGGAGGCCGGTCAGGCGCACCGGGTACAGCGGTGCCGGTGTCCCGTCCCGGGACGGGGCCCCGGCGAGGGCCGCGCCCGGGCCCGTGCCCCGCGGCGGCGTGCCCGGGTCGACGTCCCGGCCCAGCCCGGCGGCGCCGAGCAGCAGCAGCGGGACGCCCATGACCAGGCCCACCAGCCCGCCGATCAGCTGGCCGCCGGCCACCGGGCCCAGCAGCTCCGAGCGCGCCCCGACCTGGACGTCGGCCCACACGGGGCGGGTGGCGTCGGCGTTCATGACCACCAGGGTCCAGCTGCCCGAGCGCAGGTCCAGGGTGAGCTCCCGGGTGCCGGGCCCCTGGTCCGAGTCGGCCCAGAAGGTCCGGTTCCCGGGCCGGTCGGGCGCCCGCTCGCCGGGGACCCGGTCCGGGGCGTCGTCCCCGGCCTCCGTGGCGCTGCCCATCCGGGCGTGGGCCACGCCGTCCAGGTACCGGTCCACGTCCTCCGACGCGGCGACGCCCACGAAGAGCTCCTGCTCCGGGTCCACGGCCGTGACCCGGACCTGCACGCTGCCCAGCTCGTCCAGGAAGGGCACCGGGGACACCTCGACCTCCCCGAGGTCGAGCACGGCCGGGGGTCCGACCAGGGCGTAGGTGATGGTCTGGTGACGGTCCGGGGGCGTGGTGAGGTAGCGGCCTCCCTGCTGGGCCGAGGCGGCGGCGGCGAGGGCCAGCCCGCTGACCAGCGCCGCCAGGCCCAGAGCCGTCAGGAGGGCGCCGACCACCAGCAGCACCCACTGCCCGGGCCGGGTGGGGCGCGGGCCGGGGTGCCGCTCGGCGGGAGCGGGCGGATCGGAGACGGGCTGCGCGGTCACGGGAACCCCCTGCGGTCGGGCGGTGGTCGGACCGGGGACTCCCGGCCCGGTGGGATCAGGGCGCGGCGGGGCCCGGCGCGATCGCCGCGGCGGCCCGGCGGGTGCTGCCGTGCACCGGCTCCCGGACGGCCGCGACGGTCATGGCGGGGCTCCTCTCGGTGGTCCTCCCGGCCGGGCGGCGCGGGAACGGCGTTCAGACGTGCAGGACGGCGGCTCCGGTGACCCGGTCCGCGGCCAGGTCCGCCAGTGCCCGGTCCGCACCGCTCAGCGGGTAGGGGACGGTGGTGGGACGCAGCCCCGTCCGCGCGGCCAGCCGCAGGAACTCCTCGCCGTCCTGCCGGGTGCTGGCGGTGACGCTGCGCAGCTGCCGCTCCTGGAAGAGCTCGGCGGCGTAGTCGAGGGCCGGGATGTCGCTGAGGTGGATCCCGGCGACGGCCAGGGTGCCGCCGCGGTCCAGGGCACGCAGGGCCGGGGGCACGAGGGTGCCCACGGGGGCGAACAGGATCGCCGCGTCCAGGGGCGCCGGGGGAGGCTCGTCGGCCGCTCCGACGAAGTGGGCGCCCAGCTCGCGGGCCAGCTCACGGGCCTGCTCCGAGCGGGTCATCACGTGCACCTCGGCGCCCTGGTGCAGGGCCACCTGGGCGGCCAGGTGCGCGGACGCCCCGAACCCGTAGATGCCCAGGCGCCCCCCGGGCGGCAGCTGCGCCCGGCGCAGGGCCCGGTAGCCGATGATCCCCGCGCACAGCAGCGGGGCCGCGTGCTCGTCGTCGAACTGCTCGGGCAGGCGGTAGGCGAAGGCCTCGGGGACGAGGGTCAGCTCCGCGTAGCCGCCGTCGTGGTCCCACCCGGTGAAGCGCGGGTCCGTGCAGAGGTTCTCCTGGCCGCGGCGGCAGAACCGGCACCGCCCGCAGGTGCTGCGCAGCCACGCGACGCCCACGCGCTCGCCGGTCCGGAACCGGGAGCACCCGGGGCCCCGGGCCACGACCTCGCCGACGACCTCGTGGCCCGGGATCGTCCCGGCCCGGTGCAGGGGCAGGTCGCCCTCGGCCAGGTGCAGGTCGGTGCGGCACATCCCGCAGGTCCGGACCCCGACGAGCAGCTCCCCGGCCCCGGGCGCGGGGTCGGGGCACCGCCCGAACCGCATCGGTCCGCCGGCCACGGGGCCGGGTTCCTCGATCCACCAAGCGCGCATGGTTGCCCGTCCGTCCCCCGGCAGCCGGCCCGGCCGCGGGCCGGGTTCCTGTCCTGTTCCGAGTGTAGGAACGGATCCGCGGCCCCGGCGGGAAAGGAGGAATGTTAATGCCCGGGGGCCGCGCGGATGTCGCGACCGGGGTGTTCCTTTCCGGGCCGCGGGGGACGACCATGGGGGCGGAGGATCCCGGGCGTGGTCCGCGCCACGCGCACCCGGCGGACCCTGTCCCGGCGCGGTAGGAGAGGACGCAGACATGGCCGAGCGCATCGACCGGTGACCCACGGGGGCGCCGTGCTGGGCGGACATCATGGTCTCCGACCTGGACCGCTCCATGGACTTCTACGCGTCCGTGCTCGGCTGGCGGTTCACGCCCTCGGACCCCGCGTACGGCGGCTACTGCAACGCCCTGGTGGACGGCGAGCCCGTGGCGGGCCTGTCCCCGGCGCTGCCGGAGACGGAGGACGACCCCCACGCCTGGGCGGTCTACCTCGCCTCCGACGACATCGTGGCCACCGGCCGGGCCGCCGTGGCCGCCGGGGCGCGTCAGCTGTTCGAGCCGATGGAGGTGGGCCGCTTCGGCACCATGGGCGTGTGGATCGATCCCACGGGGGCCGCTTTCGGGGTGTGGCAGCCCCGGGACCACACGGGCTTCAGCATCATCGGCAGGCACGGCGCCGTGGCCTGGTGCGACCTCCTGACCTCGGACCAGCAGGCCGCCGAACGGTTCTACGCGGAGGTGTTCGGCTACACCTACCAGGACATCGGCACCCGGCACGAGGCCTACGCGGTGTTCACGGTCCCGGGGATGGACCGCAGCGCGGGCGGGATCGGCGTGCCGGCCGAGGACGTCGACCACCTGCAGGAGGCGCCGCCCCTGTGGTGGGTGTGCTTCGAGGTCGACGACGCCGACACCGCCGCCGAGCGGGTCATCGGGGCCGGGGGCACCCTGCTCGGGGAGCCCGAGGAGTTCGGCTACGGCGAGCTGGTGTTCGCCGCCGGCCCGGACGGCGAGCGCTTCGCCCTGATGGGGCCCTCCTCACAGGACTGGGCGGAGGCGGACGACGAGGACGACGAGCAGTGAGCGCGGCCCGGGCCCGCGGCGCTCCGCCGGCCCGGGCCGCGGCCCAGGAGTGACGGCTCAGGTGCTGCCGCGCAGGGCCTGCCGCCGACGTCCTGCGGCCCGGGGACCGGGTGCCGCCGGCTCAGAACAGGCCGACGACGGCGCCCACGAACCACAGCACGGCGAACAGCAGCACCAGGCCCAGGATGGCGGCGATCGCGATCTTGCCCTTCGCGGAGTCCCCGGGGTGGTCCACGTCCAGGTCAGGGTTGTCGGGCCCGACGCCCACGCCGGCGTCGGGAGGGGTGTCGCCGGCGATGCTGCGGCCGGACTCCTCGTTCAAGGCCTCCCGGGCTTTCTCCGGGTCGTTGCGCGCCTGCTCGGGATTGATGTCGGCCACGGGGCCCTGCTTTCTCCGGTCGGTCCTGCTCGGGTGTCTTCCCCAGCAGACTAGCAAGCCTGCTGGCGGTATGGGTGGGGGGAGGGCGGCGGATCGGGGACGTGAGGTCCCGGAAACATGCGCGCCATGTGCGTGTGGAAAGAATTGGCTGCTACTCGTGGTATCACTTGTACCGTGTGGTACCCGTCACACCTGTCGGCAGCCCGGGGACCACGTCCCTGCTCCACGACCCCGGAGCGGGGCCTGCCACCTGCCCTTCCGAGGAGTCCGTTCATGTCCACGCCATTCCGTCCGGGGCGCGCCCGCCGCGCCCTCGCCGTCACGTCCCTGGCCGCCGCGGCCTCCCTGGCGCTCACCGGCTGCCTCGCCTCGGACCGGGAGGAGGGCGGGTCCGGGGAGGCCGCAGCCGGCGACGTCGACGGCACGTTCGTCTTCGCGGCGTCGTCCGACCCCAAGTCCCTGGACCCCGCGTTCGCCCAGGACGGCGAGTCCTTCCGCGTCTCGCGCCAGATCTTCGAGGGGCTCGTGGGCGTGCAGGAGGGCTCGGCGGAGCCGGAGCCGCTGCTGGCGGAGTCCTGGGAGCAGTCCGAGGACGGCCGGACCTACACGTTCCAGCTCAAGGACGGCGTCACCTTCCACGACGGCACGACGTTCGACGCGGAGGCGGTCTGCGCGAACTTCGACCGGTGGTACAACTTCGAGGGCCTGCTGCAGTCCGAGAACATGGCCTACTACTACGGCTCGCTGTTCAAGGGCTTCGCGGACTCCCCGGAGGAGGCCATCTACGCCGGGTGCGAGGCCACCGGTGCGCAGGAGGCCGAGGTCTCGCTGAACAAGCCGTTCGCCGGCTTCATCGCCGCCCTGTCCCTGCCGGCCTTCGCGATGCAGTCCCCCACGGCGCTCGAGGAGTACGGCGCGGACACCGCCGGCGGCACCGCGGAGTCCCCGGAGCTCTCCGAGTACGCGCAGGGCCACCCCGTGGGCACCGGCCCGTTCCGGTTCGAGTCCTGGGACGTGGGCAACCAGGTGGTCCTGTCCGCCTACGAGGACTACTGGGGCGAGCAGGGCCAGGTCACCGACGTGATCTTCCGGATCATCGACGACCCGCAGGCGCGCCGCCAGGCCCTCGAGTCCGGCAGCGTGGACGGCTACGACCTCGTGGCGCCGGCCGACACCCAGGCGCTGAAGGACGGGGGCTACAACGTGGTCACCCGTGATCCGTTCACCATCCTGTACCTCGGCTTCAACCAGGCCCAGGAGGAGCTCGCGGACCCCAACGTCCGCCAGGCCATCGCCCACGCGATCGACAAGGAGGCCCTGGTCTCCCAGACGCTGCCCGAGGGCACCACCGTGGCCACGCAGTTCATCCCGGAGTCCGTCAACGGCTACAACGAGGACGTCACCCAGTACGAGCACGACCCGGAGAAGGCCCGCCAGCTGCTCGAGGAGGCCGGCTACGCGGACGGCCTCGAGCTGGACTTCAGCTACCCCACGGGCGTCTCGCGGCCCTACATGCCGAACCCGGAGCAGACGTTCACCACGCTCACCGCGCAGCTGGAGGAGGTGGGCATCACCGTCAACCCGCAGCCGGACAAGTGGTCCCCGGACTACCTGGACCGGGTCAACGGCACCTCCGACCACGATCTGCACCTGCTGGGCTGGACCGGTGACTACAACGACACCGACAACTTCGTGGGCGTGTTCTTCGGCCAGGAGAAGCCCGAGTTCGGCTTCGACGACCCGGAGCTGTTCCAGGCGCTGGCCGACGCCCGCGAGCTGACCAGCGTCGAGGAGCAGACCCCGGTCTACGAGGAGATCAACGACCAGATCATGCAGAAGCTGCCGGCCGTGCCCCTCGCCAACCCGGCGCCGTCGCTCGCCTTCGACGCCCGCGTGGAGTCCTACCCGGTGAGCCCGGTCAACGACGAGGTCTTCAACCGGATCCAGCTCAGCGAGTGAGCCCCGGGCCCGGGGGCGGCGCACACGCCGCCCCCGGACCGCCCCGTCTCCCGACGGTCTTCCCCCCTGCCCCTCTCCGTCCGGAAGGACCGGAATGCTCCGAGTCATCGGCAAGCGGCTCGCCCTGCTGATCCCCACCCTCCTCGGCCTGTCGATCCTGCTCTTCGCCTGGGTCCGGGCCCTCCCCGGGGGGCCCGCCACGGCCCTGCTGGGGGACAAGGCCACCCCCGAGGCCGTGGCCCGCATCAACGAGGTCTACGGCTTCGACCGGCCCCTGGCCGAGCAGTACTTCGTCTACATGGGCCAGCTCCTCCGGGGGGACTTCGGCGCCTCCATCGTGACCGGCCGGCCCGTGGTCGAGGAGTTCCTCACCCGCTTCCCGGCCACCCTGGAGCTCGCCCTCGTGGCGCTGGTCTTCGCGGTGGGCGTGGGCGTCCCGCTCGGCTACGTGGCCGCCCGCCACCGCGGCCGGCCCCTCGACCACTCCTCCGTGGTGCTGTCCCTGCTGGGGATCACCGTGCCCGTCTTCTTCCTGGCGTTCATCCTCAAGTGGCTGCTCGCCATCAAGGTGCCGCTCTTCCCGGCGGACGGGCGCCAGGACCCGCGCATCGACGCGACGCACTACACCAACTTCTTCGTCCTCGACGGTCTGCTCACCGGGGAGTGGGACGCCGCGTGGGACGCGTTCCTGCACCTGATCCTGCCCGGAGTGGCCCTGGGCACGATCCCGCTGGCGATCATCGTGCGCATCACCCGCGCCTCGGTGCTGGAGGTGCAGAGCGCCGACTACGTGCGCACCGCCCGCGCCAAGGGACTGACGCGCAGCCTGATCCGCGGCCGCTACATCCTGCGCAACGCCATGCTGCCCGTGATCACGACCATCGGCCTGCAGACCGGCCTGCTGATCTCCGGGGCGGTGCTGACCGAGACCGTGTTCGCGTTCAACGGCATCGGCCGGTTCCTGCGGGACGCGATCTTCAACCTGGACTACCCCGTCCTGCAGGGCTTCATCATCTTCATCGCCCTGGCCTACTCCCTGATCAACCTGCTGGTGGACATCTCCTACAGCCTCATCGACCCCCGGGTGCGTGTTCAATGAGTGCCACACTTCCCCCCGCCCCCTCCGGGCCCGCGCACACCGAGGGCCCCGAGTCCGTCGCGGTCGTGCCGGGCACCGTCGAGCAGACCGGCACGAGCCTGTGGAAGGACGCCTTCCGGCGGCTGCGCCGCAACCCCGCGGCCATCGCCGGGGCCGTGATCGTGGGCGTGTTCCTGCTCGTCGCCCTCCTCGCCCCGTGGCTCGCCCCGTTCGGCGGCGAGGAGCTGCCCGGGCGCACCGAGATCACCCCCACCGGGATCCCCGGCCCCGGCGACGTCGAGGGCTACCCGCTGGGCCTGGACCGCTTCGGCGGGGACCTGCTGTCCAAGCTGATCTGGGGTGCCCGCGCCTCCCTGGTCATCGGCGTGGTCTCCACCGCGCTGGGACTGGCCGGCGGCATGCTGCTCGGGCTGCTGGCGGGCGGCTTCGGCGGCTGGGTGGACAGCGTCATCATGCGCTTCGTCGACATCCTGCTCTCCGTGCCCAACCTGCTCCTCGCGGTGTCCATCGCCGCGATCATGGGCCAGAGCCAGTGGGCCGTGATGATCGCGATCGGCGCCTCGCAGGTGCCCATCTTCGCCCGGCTGCTGCGCTCCTCGATGCTCTCCCAGAAGGGGGCGGACTACGTCCTGGCGGCCCAGACCCTGGGGCTGTCCCGGAGCACCATCACCATGAGCCACCTGCTGCCCAACAGCACCGGGCCGGTCATCGTGCAGGGCACCCTGACCCTGGCCACCGCGGTGATCGACGCGGCCGCCCTGTCCTTCCTGGGGCTGGGCGGCGGCGTGCCGCAGACGGCGGAGTGGGGCCGGATGCTGACCTACGCCCAGGCCGAGCTGGCGATCGCCCCGCAGCTGGCGTTCCTGCCCGGGCTGTGCATCGCCGTCACCGCCCTGGGCTTCACCCTGCTGGGGGAGTCCCTGCGGGAGTCCCTCGACCCCAAGTCCCGAACCGCGTGAGGTGCACCCAGCGATGAGCGCAGAGAACCCCTTCCCCCGGGCCGACGCCCCCCTGCTCCAGGTCGAGGACCTCGCCGTAACCTTCACGACGATGAACGGGCCGGTCCAGGCCGTCCACGAGGCGTCCCTGACCCTGCGCCAGGGCCGCACCCTCGCCATCGTGGGGGAGTCCGGCTCGGGCAAGTCCACCACGGCGATGTCGGTGATCGGCCTGCTGCCCGGCAACGGCCGGGTCACCGGCGGGTCCGTGCGGTTCGCCGGGCAGGAGCTCGTGGGCCTCGACGAGTCCCGGATGCGGGCCGTCCGCGGCCGCCAGATCGGCCTGGTGCCGCAGGACCCCATGTCCAACCTCAACCCCGTGACCACGGTGGGGCAGCAGGTCGCCGAGACGCTGCTCGTGCACGGCCTGGCCACCCGCAAGGACGTGCACGAGCACGTGGTCGCGGCCCTGGCGGCCGCCGGCCTGCCCGAGCCCGAGCGCCGCGCCGCCCAGTACCCGCACGAGTTCTCCGGCGGCATGCGCCAGCGCGCCCTCATCGCGATCGGGCTCGCCTGCCGGCCGCGGCTGCTCATCGCCGACGAGCCGACCTCCGCCCTGGACGTCACCGTGCAGCGCACCATCCTGGACCAGATCGAGCGGATGACCGAGGAGATCGGCACGTCCGTGCTGCTCATCACCCACGACCTCGGTCTGGCCGCCGAGCGCGCCCAGGACATCGTGGTGATGCACCGGGGCCGGATCGTGGAGGCCGGTCCGTCCGCGCAGGTGCTGGAGGACCCGCAGCACGAGTACACGCGCCGGCTCGTGCAGGCGGCGCCCTCGGTGGCGGCGGCCCGCGTCGGCGTGCCCGCCGGAGTGGAGCCGGCGGCGGGCCCGCTCGGGAGCCCGGCCGCCGTCCCGGCGCAGGGCGCGACGGCCGATCCCGCCGCGGCCCCCTCGGCCCCCGTCCCCGGGACCGACCACGCGTCCGGCCCCGGGTCCGCCAGGGAGCCGCTCGTGGTGATCGAGGACCTCACGAAGGTCTTCAAGGGGCGGCTGGGACAGCCCGACTTCACGGCGGTGCGCGACGTCTCGCTCACCGTGCCCCGGGGCAGGACCGTGGCGATCGTGGGGGAGTCCGGGTCGGGCAAGACGACGACGGCGCGGATGCTGCTGAAGCTCTACGAGCCCACCTCCGGGTCGATCCGGTTCGACGGCCAGGACGTGACGGGTCTGCGCGGCAAGGAGCTGGCGGCGTTCCGGCAGCGCGTGCAGCCGATCTTCCAGGACCCCTACTCGTCCCTGAACCCCATGTTCACCATCGGGCGGATCGTCGAGGAGCCGCTGTCCACCTACGGCCGCGGTGACCGGGGCGAGCGGCGGGACCGGGTGAAGTGGCTGCTCGAGGAGGTGGCCCTGCCGCCCTCGACGGTCAACCGCTATCCCAACGAGCTCTCGGGCGGCCAGCGCCAGCGCGTGGCGATCGCGCGGGCCCTGGCGCTGCAGCCGGAGCTCATCGTGTGCGACGAGCCGGTGTCCGCGCTCGACGTGCTCGTGCAGAAGCAGATCCTGGACCTGCTCGGCCGGCTGCAGGAGGAGTTCGGGCTGTCCTACCTGTTCATCTCCCACGACCTCGCGGTGGTCCGGCTCATCTCCGACGAGGTGTGCGTGATGAAGGACGGCGAGCTCGTGGAGGCGGCCGCGAGCGAGGAGATCTTCACGAACCCGCGCCATCCCTACACCCGGAGGCTGTTGGCCTCCATCCCGGGCAACGAGCTGCGCGTCCAGGCCTGAGCCCCGGGCCCGCGCTGTGGCCCCGCCGCTGCGTGGGTGATCCTCTGCGCCGGGGACGACGCCGGGGGTGCCCGCGGCCGGCGCGCGGGGCGGTGCTCAGAACAGCGGGGCGGCCGCGGCCAGCCCGGCGAGCACGGCGAGCACGGTGAGCGCGGCGGTCCCCACGGCGTTGAGCACCGCGGCCCGCACCTGCCCGTCCCGGGCCAGCCGCACGGTGTCGGCCATCGCGGTGGAGAAGGTGGTGTAGCCGCCGCAGAAGCCGGTGACGGCCGCGGTGACGGCGGGACCACCCAGGACCCCGGCCAGCGCGGCACCGGTGAGCACCCCGGCGAGGAAGGACCCCGTCACGTTGACGGTCACCGTGCCGACCGGCAAGGACGTCGCCGTCCGCTGCCGCACCAGTCCGTCGACGACGAACCGGGCCATCGCCCCGGCCCCGCCGAGGAGGCAGATCAGCAGGGCGGTCACGCGGGCCGTCCCCGGGCGGCGAGCAGGGCACCGGCCAGGCAGGCGGTGGAGCCGCCGGCCAGGGAGAGCCCCACGTAGGCCAGCGCCTGGCCGGGCGCCCCGGCCGAGAGCATCCGCTGCACCTCGAGGGCCAGGGAGGAGAACGTCGTGAACCCGCCCAGGAACCCGGTCCCGGCGCCCAGGCGCAGCAGCAGCCTGCGGGGGGTCTCCTCGCCGCGCAGCAGGAGGGCCTCCAGGAGCATCCCCAGCAGGAAGGCCCCGAGCAGGTTCACCGCCAGCGTGGCCACCGGCCAGCCGGACACCGCCGGCAGCACCACCGCGACCCCGTGGCGGGCACCGGTCCCGAGGGCGCCGCCCAGGCCCACGGCGAGGACCAGCAGCAGGCGTCGGTGCGGCGGTCGGCTCATGGGGGTCTCCTCGTGGTCGGGCGCCTCGCGAGGCTCCCGAGGGGATCCGGGAGGGCGGCTCCATCTTAATGACCAATCCGTAGGATGTCCGGGGTGCACACGATACGCGGCGCCAGGATCCTGCTCGCTCTCAAGACGTCCCTGGCGGTGGCCCTCTCCTGGGTCGTGGCCCAGCGGATGCCGGGGGTGATCGACCAGTACCCCTACTACGCGCCCCTCGGGGCGATCTCGGCGATGTACCCCACCGTGTTCGGCTCGGTGCGCGCGGGTCTGCAGACGGTGGCCGGCATCGCCCTCGGGATCGTCCTCGCGGCCGGGGTGCTGCTGGTCGGCGACCCGAACCTGGTGACGGTCGCCGTGGCGGTGGGCATCGGCGTGCTGCTGGCCGGGATCCGCCGGCTCGGGGCCGGGGCGGAGTACGTGCCCGTGGGGGCGCTGTTCGTGCTGATCATCGGCGGCCAGGACGCCGAGGGCTTCTCCGCCGGCTTCCTGGTGCAGATGTCCGTGGGGGTCGCCATCGGCCTGCTCGTCAACGCGCTGGTGTTCCCGCCGCTGGACTTCCGCACCGCCCGCCTGCAGCTGGACCGGCTGCAGGGCGTCGTCGTGGACTACCTCGAGGACGCCGCCGGGGAGCTGGCCGAACCCGGGACCACCGCCGGGCGGGACTGGCAGGAGCGCAACCACTCGCTGGTGCGGATCACGGCCGAGGTCCGCGAGGCGGTCGACGAGTCCGCGCAGAGCGCCCGCGGCAACCCCCGCGTGATCCTGCGCCGCGGGCGGCGGGCGGACCCGGGGTACGCCTCAATGCTCCAGCTCGAGAGCGTGGTCTTCCACCTCCGGGGTTTCACGGACGCGCTGCGCGAGCTCTACGACCACAAGGGGCACGACTGGGTGATCCCCGCGGCCCTGAGCAGCCGGCTCGCCGAGGCGGCGCAGTCCTCCGCCGACGGCGTGCGGGCGTGGGCCGCGGGGGAGGACCCGGCGGAGGCCGCCGAGCGGGTCCGCTCCCTGGTGGGGCGGCTCAGCGCCGAGCTCACGGACCCCTCGGGGCACGAAGGGCGTCTGGTGATCACCGCGGCCCACGACCTCGCCCGGCTCGTGGCCGTGCTGGATCCCCCCACCGCACCCACCCAGGGCAGCAGTGCGGTGACCCGCGGCTGACCCCCTCCGGGCGCCCGCGCACGGCTCCGGCGCGGGTCCTGGCAGCAGCGGGCCCGGCAGGCTTTACTGGGATCATGACGGACGACGACGAGGCGAGCGGCCGGACGGCCGAGGGGTCCTTCGTGCTGCGCGAGACCGACCTCCCGGCCGACGGGTGGGACGACGCGCGGGGACGGCTCCGCTGGCGGACGCTGTTCTCCGCCGGGTCGACCCCCACGCGGAGCATGGTCACGGGGGTCGCGGAGCTTCCCGAGGGGGGTTTCCTGGCCCTGCACCGCCACGACCAGGCCGAGACCTACTACGTCCTGTCCGGGCGCGGCGTCGTGGTGCTGGAAGGGACCGAGCACGAGGTCGGCCCGGGCTCGACGGTCTTCGTGCCGGGCCGGGCCGAGCACGGCGCGCGCAACACCGGGGACGAGCCGCTGCGGGTCCACTACGTGCTGGACGCGGACGACTTCGCCGAGGTCGAGTACGAGTTCTCCTGACCGGCTGACCGGCTGACCGGCTGACCGGGTCCGGTCCGGCCGCCCCGAGGGCCTGCGCGGGCTCGAGGGCCTGCGCGGGCCCGCGGGGCGGCCGCGCGGCTCAGGCCCGGCCGCGCCGGCGCAGCCGCAGCACGGCGGCCGCCGACAGCGCCGCCCCGGCGGCGAACAGGCCGGCCAGCAGGCCCGTGCCCGGTCCCTCGGCCGGCTCCGCGGCCGCGGTCTGCATGTTGAGCCCCGGGTTGACGGCCACCGGAGCGGCCTCGGCGGGGGCCTGCACCACGGGGGCCTGCACCACGGGAGCCTCCACCACGGGGGCGGCCTCCACCGGGGCGACGGGTGCCGGGGCCACGGGGGCGCCGACGGGGAGCTGGCCGAACTCGCCCTCGCAGGCCACGACGGCCTGCTCGAGCAGCACGAGGAGCTGGTCGACGGTCGCCTCGTCGAGCACCAGCTCCGCCAGGAGCGCGTCGAACGCCGCGCCCGTCTCGGTGACCGCCGCCTCGAGGGCGGCGGGGTCCACGGTGCCGAGGGCGGCGGCCAGCGCCGCGTCCAGCTCGGCGACCGTGGCCTCGGCCTGGGCCAGGGCCACCGGGTCGCCGGACTCCTGGGCCGCCGCCAGCGCCGCCGCGGCGGCCTGGAGCTCGGCCAGGCTCGGACCGCCCGCGGTCACCACCAGCGCGGTGTACTGCGCCTCGGCGGTGGCCACGGCGTCCGCGGTCCGGTCGAGGGACATGATGGCGTCGGGGGTGATGCCGGCGCCGGCCAGCGCGGCGTCGAACTGGCTCGTGGCCTGCAGGCAGGCGGCGTCGCCGGGTGCGGCGACGGCGGCCGGGGCGCCCAGGACCAGGCCCCCCACCAGCATCGTGGCCGCGGACCCCGCGGCGGCCCAGGTCTTGGCAGCGGTCATGTCGTGTGTCTCCTGAATCCGGTCGTGGCCCCGGGCCGGTCCCGCGGCCTGCAGCGCGCGGCGGGACCCCTCCGGCGTCACCCGTCCGCGCGCGGTGGCGGAGGCGACAGGAGACGTCGTGCTGCTGGTCGCGCGGCGGCGCGGAAGGGCCCCGTCGAGCGGCGGGGCGCCTGGGCGGCGGCCGAAGGACTGCTGTGCCGTCAAACTACGTGCCGGTAGCACTCATTGGCAATAGTGAACGATCCGGTCGCCGGGGAGGCCGCCGGTGCCACGGGCGGGCCGCGGCACCGGCCGCGGCCGGGTCGTCAGGACCGCGTCCGGGACCGGGCCCGTGTCCGGGCTCCCCGGGACACGGCCGCGGTGACGGCGCGGCCGGGCCGCTCCCGGCGGGTCCCGTGCCGCTGGACCGCCAGGCCGTAGAAGCCCACGAGCGCCTCGGTCGCGGCCCGCCAGTCGTGCCCCTCGGCGTCGGCCCGGCCGGCCGCGCCCATGCGGGCGCGCAGGGCGTCGTCGCCGAGCAGCCGGGCGAGGTGCGCGGTGAGCTCGTCGGCGCTGCCGGGCGCGGCGAGCAGACCCGTGCGCCCGTCGGCGACCGCGAACGGGATGCCGCCGGCCCGGGCGCCGACCACCGGCACCCCGCTGGCCAGGGACTCCAGGGCCACCAGGCCGAGGGTCTCGGTGGTGGACGGGAACGCGAACACGTCCGCGGAGGCGTAGGCGGCGGCGAGCTCCTCCCCGGCCAGCGGCCCGACGAAGGTCGTCGGCGTGCCGGCGAAGCGCCGCTCGAGCTCGGCCCGGTGCGGGCCCGTGCCCACCACGGCGAGCCGGGTGCCCGGCAGCCGCCGGATCGGCTCGAGCAGGGCCTCGAGGTTCTTCTCCTTGGACAGCCGCCCCACGGAGAGCACCAGCCGCTCCTCCGGGTGCCCGCCGGTGAGGCGCCGGCGCACGGCGGGGGAGGCCTTCGCTGGCGAGAAGAGCCGGGTGTCCACGCCCTTGGGCCACAGCGCCAGGTCCCGCACGCCCATCCCGGCGGCCCGCTCGAGCATCGGCCCGGAGGTGCACAGGTTGACCTGGGCCAGGTTGTGCGTGGCGCGGATCCACCGCTCCACGCCCCCGCGCAGGGGCCCGAGGCCGAGGGCGCTCATGTACTGCGGCACGTCGGTGTGGAAGGAGGCCAGCAGCGGCAGGTCCCGCCGCCGGGCCGAGAGGGTGCCCCAGGCGCCGAACCACACCGGGTTGACCGCGTGCACCACGTCCGGGCGGAACGCCGTCACGGCGCGCTCGGCCGCCGGGGTGGGCAGCCCGCCCCGGATGTCCGGGTACCAGGGGAAGGTGACGGACCGGGCCCGGGCCACCCGGTGCGCCCCGTACGCCCCGGGCGGCCGCCCCGGGGTGAGCACCAGGACCTCGTGGCCGAGGTCGCCGAGCTCGTCGAGGGTGCGCAGCAGCCGGGTCACCACCCCGTCGACGTTGGGCAGGAAGACGTCCGTGAACAGCGCGATCCGCATCCGCCGGCTCAGGCGCCCACCGGTGCCGGGCGGGACGCCGAGGCGGGGATCCCCGGCCGGCGCCGCCCGTTCCACACGGAGGTGGCCGGGATCCGGGAGAGGTCCACGCGGTGCGCCCAGCGCTCGGCCGTCTGCTCGACCTCCAGGAGCAGGCCCTCCGAGAGGGTGGTGGGCTGCAGGCCCAGGTCCAGGAAGGCCTCGTTGACCACGTGCAGGTCGTTCTCCGCGGACTCCTGGCGGGGGTTGGGCACCGTCTCGACCTGCGCGCCGGTCAGCTCGGAGACCAGCCGGGCGAGGTCGCGGACCCGGTGGGTCTCGGTCATCTGGTTGAAGATCTTCACCCGCTCCCCGGCCGCCGGAGGGTGGCTCAGGGCCAGCTCGACGCACCGGACCATGTCCTGGATGTGGATGAACGCCCGGGTCTGCCCCCCGGTGCCGTGCACCGTCAGCGGATGGCCGACCGCCGCCTGGACGAGGAACCGGTTGAGCACGGTGCCGTAGTCGCCGTCGTAGTCGAAGCGGTTGACCAGCCGCGCGTCCAGCGACGTCTCCACGGTGCTGGTGCCCCAGATGATGCCCTGGTGCAGGTCGGTGATCCGCAGCCCGTCGTTCTTGGCGTAGAACGCGAACATGGTCTGGTCCAGCACCTTGGTCATGTGGTACAGGGAGCCGGGGTTCGAGGGGTAGAGGATCTCCTGGGGGACGCTGCCGTGCGGGCCCGGGACCTCCACGTCCAGGTAGCCCTCGGGGATCCGCATCCCGGCGGTGCCGTACCCGTAGACGCCCATGGTGCCCAGGTGCACCAGGTGCACGTCCAGGCCGGACTCCACGATCGCGCACAGCACGTTGTGCGTGGCGTTGACGTTGTTGTCCACCGTGTACCGCTTCGTCCGGGGGGTCTTCATGGAGAAGGGCGCGGCCCGCTGCTCCGCGAAGTGCACCACGGCGTCCGGGCGCTCGGTGCGCAGCAGCCCGAGGAACTGCGCGTAGTCCTGGGCCAGGTCGAGCTGCGCGGCGTCGATCCTCCGGCCGGTGACCTCCGCCCACGCCGCGCGGCGCTCGTCGAGGTCCCGGATGGGGGTCAGCGACTCGGTGCCGAGGTCGGCGTCGATGGCACGGCGGGAGAAGTTGTCGACGACGAGCACGTCGTGGCCCCGGGCCGACAGGTGCAGGGCGGCGGGCCAGCCGCAGAAGCCGTCGCCTCCGAGGATCGCGATCTTCACGTGGTCTCCGTTCCCGGGCCGGTCCGGCCCGCTCGTCCGATCGTCGCTGTCAGCCTGGGCCACGCGGCTGAACCGGAAGTGAACGCACGCGCACCAGCTGCTGGTACGCGAACGTGCCCGGGCGGACCTCCCACCCCGGTCCGGCCAGCGCGCGCAGCTCGTCGGGGACGTAGGCCCGGCGCAGCGAGCGCAGCCCGTCGGTGCGCAGGAAGGAGCCCGGGGCCAGGGGCAGGACGCCGACCGAGTACAGCCGGTAGGCCGCCGGGCTGCGCACCAGGTCGTTGTGCACCACGAGGCGGCGGGCCAGCCGCTCCGAGTCCGCCACGAGACCCCGCACCTGCTCGGGGTCCAGGTGGTGGAGCAGGTGGTTGGAGACCACGACGTCGAAGGTCTCGCCCGCCGCGACGAGCTCCCGGCTGGTCGTGCGCCGGAAGACCGGGGGCGCCAGGTGCGGGCGCCGGGCCGACCAGCGGGCCGTGCGCCCCACCGCCCACTCGTGGGCGCGGGCGTCCGGGTCCACGCCCGTGACCCGCAGGTCGACGCCGTCGCGGTGCGCCCAGCGGGCCAGGGCCCGGGCGACGTCCCCGCCGCCGGAGCCCACGTCCAGGACGGTCAGGGGCCGGCCGGGGACGGCCAGCGGGCGGATCCGCCGCCGGTAGGTGGCCGACCACCCGGCGAGCAGGGAGTTGATCGCCTCGAAGCGAGCATAGGTGCGCCGCAGGGCGCCGAGGTCGCAGCCGGGGTCGTCCATGAGCTCCCGCAGGCCCGGGTCCCGCCGCGAGAGGTCGGGGCAGGGGCGGGGGGCGGGGCGGGGCATCTGTCCATTCTGGTGCGGCCCGGCACGTTTGGCCAAGGAGCGGCGCCGGCGAGCCCTGGCCCCGGCGTCACTAGACTGGGCCTCCCGTCCGGTGCCGGGCGGGGAGACCGGAAGGGGAGTCCCGTGGGAGACACCGTGCGCACCCCGGGCCCGCCGCCCGGGCCGTGGATCGGCCTCGCGAGCGCGTGCTGGGCGGCCAACGCCGCGCTGGGGGCGTCCGTGGGGGCCGGGCTCGTGCACACGGGCCGGTTCCGCTGGATCCACCATGCCCTCTACATCGCCACGACGACGACGACGGCCCTGGCCGCGCTCCTCGGTGCCGGCTCGTCCTCCGCCGCGCGGCGGGGGGCCGCCCGTGCGCTGGCGCCGGCGCTGCTGCCGCTGGCCGCTCTGCCGCACGTGGGCACCCCCGCCCAGGGCCACCCGCGCCGGCACGCCGTGGCCGCGCTGTCCGCGGCGCCGTTCTACGCCACCGCCCTGATCCGAGCCCGCGCCGACCGCGCGCGCTGACCGCACCGACCGAACCGGAGAGCACATGGAGTTCCTCGACGTCGTCTTCAACCGCCGCACCACCAACGGTCCGTTCCTGCCGGACCCGGTGTCCCCGGAGCACCAGCGGCTGCTGCTGCGCACCGCCGCGGCGGCGCCCTCCCAGTTCAACAGCCAGCCGTGGCGCTTCGTGCTGATCGAGGACCGGGGCACCATCGACCGGATCGCCGGGATCAGCGCCGAGTCCATGACCCAGGTGATGGCGGAGGGGACGTTCTTCGACCGGTACAAGCGCTACTTCCGCTTCAGCAAGCAGGAGATGGAGGAGCAGCGCTTCGGGATGCTCTTCGACAAGCTGCCCGCCGTGCTGCGCCCGTTCACCAAGAAGGCGTTCACCCCGGGCGGGCAGGCCATGATGAACCGGCTGCGGGTGCCGCAGACGCTGGGCTCGGAGAACCACAAGCTCGTCGCCGGGGCGCCGCTGCTGCTGGGCGTGATGCTCGACCGCCGCGAGTACCGGCCCGGGGAGCTCTCCGGGTTCTACTCGCTGTTCTCGATGGGCGCGGCGATGGAGAACCTCTGGCTGACCACGGTGGAGCTGGGCATGGGCATCCAGTTCATCTCCTTCCCCATGGAGGCCCCGGCCCGGTGGGCCGAGATCGTGGAGCTGCTGGAGGTGCCCGAGGACCTCGAGCTCATGGCCGTCTACCGCCTCGGCTACGTGCCGGAGGCGCACCGCCGGCCCGCGATCGACTGGTCCTCCCGCGAGCGGCGGCGGATCTCCCAGTACGTCTACCGGGAGTCCTGCGCCACCCCGCAGGAGGGCTGGGACGACTGAGCGCCGCCGCGGCGCGGCACGGCCCCGCCGCGCACCGGATGCGCCCCGGACGGGCGGCGGATCGGCTAGCGTCCGTGCTGTGACCCGCCGCACGGACCTGAGCTTCCGCCCGCTGACCCTCCAGGACACGCCCGCGTGGTCCGCGCTGATCCACGCGCTGGCCGCGGCGGACGGCACCGGGGAGACCTACGAGCCCGACGACCTGGCCGAGGAGCTCGTCCAGGCCGGCGCGGACGCCTCCGCGGACACCTGTGGGGTCTGGGACGGCCGCACCCTCGTGGCCTACGGGCAGGTGCACGTGAGCACGGCCCGGACCGCCGAGGGCCTGGCCCGCGCGCACCTCGGCGGCGGGGTGCACCCGCGGTGGCGCGGCCGGGGCATCGCCACCGCGCTGTTCGAGCGCATGGAGGCCCGCGCCCTGCGGACCGCCGGCCGGCGCCACCCGGGTGCCGCCGTGCAGCTGTCCGCCTCGGGCGGGGTCGACGGCGCGGACGCCCGGGCCTTCCTCGCCGGGCGCGGCTACGCCCCGGCGCGGTGGTTCACCGACATGGCCCGCCCGCTGCCCGGCCCGCCCCTCGGCCCGGCCCTCGGTCCGGCCGGCGGGCGCGTGGAGCCGTACGAGGACACCATGGCCGAGGAGCTGCGGCTGGCGCACAACGACGCCTTCTCGACCCACTGGGGCTCGACGGCGCGCTCGCCGGAGGTTTGGGCGGACCTGGTGGGCGCCCGCAGCGCCCGCACGGACCTGTGGCGGGTGGTCCGGGAGCCCGGCGGCCGGATCCTGGCCTACTGCTCCGTGAGCCAGTGGCGCGAGGGCGCCCTCTACGTCGACCGCGTGGGCACGCGACAGGAGGCCCGCGGCCGTGGACTGGCGCGGGCGGTGCTGCTCGGCACGGTGGCCGCCGCCGCGGCGGACGGCGCGTGGACCACGATGGAGCTGACCGTGGACGCGGCGAACCCCACGCGCGCCGACGCGCTCTACCGCTCCGTGGGCTTCGTCCCCGTCCGGACCCAGGCCGCGTTCACCCACACCGTGCCGCCCGGGGCCTGAGCACGTCCGGACGGCCGGGGCCTCGGCGCCTCTTCCAATAGTGTGTGCCACACAGTATTGTGTAACCATGGAGGAGGACCCGGGGGACCAGCTCGTCGCCGCGCACCAGCAGGAGCTGCGCCGCGGCACCGTGGTCCTGGCCTGTCTGCTCGTCCTGGACGAGCCCCGCTACGGCTACGCCCTGCTCCGCACGCTGGCCGACGCCGGGCTCGACGTCGAGGCCAACACCCTCTACCCGCTCCTGCGCCGCCTCGAGGCCCAGGGCCTGCTCGAGAGCGACTGGAACACCGAGGAGTCCCGGCCCCGCAAGTTCTACCGGATCACCGGGTCCGGCGCGCGGGTCCGGGACGCCCTCGAGGCCGAGCGGCTCCGGCTGCACGCCGCGCTCGCGGCCCTGTCCCGCCCGTCCCGTCCCGAGGACCGATCGCCATGACCTCCACCGCCGCCCCTGCCGCCACCCCGGCCACCGAGAGCTACCTCCACGAGGTCTCCCGCCGCCTGCCGCCCCGGGCCCGGGAAGACGTGACCCGCGAGCTGCGCGGCACCGTCGCCGACATGGTCGACGACGGCGTGGCGCGCGGGCTCGCCCCGGAGGAGGCCGAGCGGCGGGCCCTCGAGGAGCTCGGCGACCCGGCCCGGCTGGCCGAGGACTACGCGCCCGGCCCGCAGCACCTGATCGGCCCCGCCCACTACCAGGACTTCCTGCAGCTGCTGCGGATCCTCGTGCCCGTCCTGGCCGGGGTGTTCGGCGGGCTCACCCTGCTGGGCCGGCTCTTCGGGGAGGCGGGCCGGGAGGACCTGGTCGTCTACCTCGTGCTCTCGATCGCGCCCGCACTCGGGGCGGCGCTGCAGGGGGCGCTGATGGGGGCGGGCATCGCCGTCGTCGTCTACGCGGTCGTGGAGCGCACCGAGCGCACCGAGCGCACCGAGCGCACCGAGCGCACCGAGCGGACCGGGGTGGCCGATGCCGGCGCGCCGGCGCCCGCGACCGAGCCCGCCCGGCGTTGGACGATCGAGCAGCTGCCGCCGCCGCGCCCCGCGCGGGACACGACGGTCGGGGAGCTGGTCTGGTCCACCCTCGCCCTGGGGCTGGCCTTCGCCGCGCCCTTCCTGCTCTCGCGCCCGCTGCTGCGGGAGGGCCCGCTCGCCGGCGAGCCCCTGCTCGACCCCGCCGTGTGGACGCCGTGGGTGCCGCTCTACCTCGGGCTCGTGGTGCTGGCCTGGGGTTGGGAGCTGCTGCGCTTCCTCCGCCGGCGCTGGTCCTGGGCGCTGTTTGCGATCAACGCGGTGCTGGACCTCGCCATGGCCGCGCTGCTCGTCACCGTGCTGCGCACCGAGTCGGTGGTGAACCCCGTCCTCCGGGAGCGCGGCTGGGTGGGCGACGAGTTCGCGCGGATCGGCGTCGCGGTCGTGGTGCTCATCACCGTCTGGGACCTCGTGGCGACGTTCCTCGCCTGCCGCCGGTCGGTGGCCGGGCGCCGCTGAGCGGTCCCGGGAGGTGCTCGGCCCGCGGGAGCTCCGGGGAGCTCCCGCGGGCCGGGAGGACCTGCCGCTGCGGGGTGGTGAGCGGTCCGGGCGCGAGGCGCTTTGTGGGCGGCCCGCGCCGGTCGGGTGCGCCGTCGCCGATCAGCTGGTGCACCGTGTGATCACCAGTTCACAATGCCTTCGACACCCTGCGCAAACGTCTAGTCTTGACTTGATCAGATCGATCAAGGATGGGTAGAGCAGAGGGGTGACGGTGGTCAGCATGACGAACTCCGGGGTCGGGGGCGCCGGACTGGACGCGACGGACCGGAGGATCCTGGCGGCCCTGGACGAGGATCCGCGCATGACCGTGCTCGCCCTGGCGCAGCGCACCGGGCTGGCGCGCGGCACCATCCACGCCCGGCTCGAGCGGTACCGGACCGGGGCCGCGCTGCGCCCGCACAGCACCCGGGTGACGCCCGCCGCGCTGGGCTACGGCCTGGCCGCCAGCGTGGCGGTGGAGCTGGACCAGCACCAGCTGGACCAGGCGATCGCCGGGCTGCAGGCCATTCCCCAGGTCATCGAGGTGTTCGCCCCGGCCGGGCAGACGGACCTGCTGTGCCGGGTGGTGGCGAGGGACCCCGAGGACCTCTACCGGGTCTCCGAGGAGATCCGGCTGTGCCCGGGGATCCTGCGGACCTCCACGAGCATGTTCCTGCGCACCGTCATCCCGTACCGGGTGGCGCCGCTGCTGGCGGAGGACCTCTGACCGCTGGCCATCGGCCGGACCGGGGAGGTACCGTAAGCACACTGGCGAATTCGCAGGAGTCCGCCACCCCTGACCGACGAGACAGATCGAAGGAGATGCCATGAGCACCAAGGTCGAGAAAACCGTTGTGGTCGACGTGCCCCTGAGCACGGTGTACAACCAGTGGACGCAGTTCGAGGACTTCCCCCAGTTCATGAACGGCGTCAAGAGCGTCCGCCAGCTGAGCGACTCCCGGCTCGAGTGGGTCGCCGAGATCGGCGGCGTCCGCCGCCAGTGGGAGGCGCGGATCGTGGACCAGGTCCCGGACAGCCGCGTCTCCTGGGCCGCCACCGAGGGAGCCACCAACGCCGGCACCGTGATGTTCCACGAGGCCGGCAACGGCCGGACCGAGGTGCACCTCGTCCTGGAGTACGAGCCCGAGGGCCTCGTGGAGAAGGTCGGGGACAAGCTGAACGTGGTGGAGAACCAGGCCGAGGGCGACCTGGAGCGGTTCAAGAAGTTCATCGAGGACGAGGGCTACGCCACCGGGGCGTGGCGCGGCTCGGTCAACGAGGGCGCCCCCGTCGGGACCCCCGGCGTCGAGGCCGCCGCCGCCTCCCGCGGTGACGACGGCAAGGCCGGGATCTCCGGCAAGGTGGTCGCCGCGGGCGTCGCCGCCGCCGGTGTGGCCGCCGCCGGTGCCGCCGCGGCCGCGAAGAAGAAGGACTCCGACGAGGACGCGGAGCCGGTCACCTTCGAGGCCGAGACCCCCACGGCCCCCACGGTCACGCCGGTGGCCCCCGAGACGGCCGTGCCGGGCGAGGTCCCCCCGGTCACGCCCACGGGTCCCGCGCTGACCGACCCCGCGCTGACCGATCCCGCCGTGGACGCGGACGTGGACGTCGACCCCGCCTCCGGGCGCATCGACGGCCGTCCCGCCGGCGGCGCGGTCTAGGACCCGCAGCCGGCACGCACCGGGCCCCCGACCGCACCGCGGTCGGGGGCCTGGTGCGTGCCGGCCACCGCCGGATCGCACGGCGGACTCAGCCGGTGACCGCCCCGACCGAGGCCGAGCGCACCAGCTTGGCGTACTTGCCCAGCACCCCGCCCTCGAACTGCGGGGGCAGCGGGGCCCATCCGCTGCGGCGCCGGGCCAGCTCCTCCTCGTCCACCTGCAGGTCGAGGCGGCGGGTGGTGAGGTCCACCCGGATCCGGTCGCCGTCGCGCACGAGGGCGATCGGTCCGCCGTCGACCGCCTCCGGCGCGATGTGGCCGATGCACAGGCCGGTGGTCCCGCCGGAGAAGCGGCCGTCCGTGAGCAGCAGGACGTCCTTGCCCAGGCCCGCCCCCTTGATCGCGCCGGTGATGGCCAGCATCTCGCGCATCCCGGGCCCGCCCTTGGGTCCCTCGTAGCGGATGACCAGCACGTCCCCGGCGGTGATCCGTCCCGCCTCCAGGGCGTCCATCGCCGGCTGCTCGCGCTCGAACACCCGGGCGGGGCCCTCGAAGGTCTCGGCGTCGAACCCGGCCGACTTCACCACGGCCCCCTCCGGGGCCAGGGACCCGTGCAGGATCGTGATCCCGCCGGTGCGGTGGATCGGGTCGTCGAGCGTGCGGATGACCTTCCCGTCCACCGGGTCGGGGTCGATCACGGCGAGGTTCTCGGCGAGCGTCCGCCCGGTGACGGTGAGGACGCCGCCGTGCAGCAGCCCGGCGTCGAGCAGGGCCTTCATGACCACCGGGATGCCGCCGTGGCGGTCGACGTCGTTCATCACGTAGCGGCCGAACGGCTTGACGTCGGCCAGGTGCGGGACGCGGTCGCCGATCCGGTCGAAGTCCTCCAGGGACAGCTCGACCCCCGCCTCGTGCGCGATGGCGAGCAGGTGCAGGACGGCGTTGGTGGACCCGCCGAGGGCCATGAGCACCGTGATCGCGTTCTCGAAGGCCTCCCGGGTGAGGATGTCCCGGGCGGTGATGCCCTGGCGGAGCATCTCGACGACGGCCTCCCCGGAGCGGTGGGCGAACTGGTCGCGCCGCCGGTCCGCCGAGGGCGGGGCGGCGGAGCCGGGCAGGCTCATCCCGAGGGCCTCGGCCACGGACGCCATCGTGTTGGCCGTGTACATCCCGCCGCAGGCGCCCTCGCCGGGGCAGATGGCCCGCTCGATCCGGTCCAGGTCCTGCCGGCCCATCAGCCCGGCCTTGCACGCGCCCACGGCCTCGAAGGCGTCGATCAGGGTGACGTCCTTCTCGGTCCCGTCCGTCAGCTTCACCCACCCCGGGGCGATGGTCCCGGCGTAGAGGAACACGGAGGCCAGGTCCAGGCGGGCGGCGGCCATCAGCATGCCGGGCAGGGACTTGTCGCAGCCGGCCAGCAGCACGGAGCCGTCGAGGCGCTCCGCCTGCATCACGGTCTCCACCGAGTCGGCGATGACCTCGCGGGAGACCAGCGAGAAGTGCATCCCCTGGTGGCCCATGGAGATCCCGTCCGAGACGGAGATCGTGCCGAACTGCAGCGGGTAGCCGCCGCCGGCGTGGACGCCCTCCTTGGCGCCCTGGGCGAGCCGGTCCAGGGACAGGTTGCAGGGGGTGATCTCGTTCCAGGAGCTGGCGATGCCCACCTGGGGCTTCTCCCAGTCGGCGTCTCCCATGCCCACGGCGCGGAGCATGCCGCGGCTGGCGGTGGCGTCGATGCCGTCGGTCACCTGACGGCTGCGGGGCTTGATGTCGGGGCTCATGCGGTCTCTCCCGGGTCGGCGGCGCACCGGGCGGTGCGCGGGGCAGGGCGTGCCGTGAACCTATCAACGGAACTCGCGGAGCGTCGAGGGACGTCCGGGCCCGGCGCGCAACTTTGTGGCCCCCGGGGGCAGACAACGCCGCCCGCGGCTCCTAGGGTGGGAGCAGATGAACCGTAAGCAGCCTGATCGAAGGAGCCCGACATGCCCGAAGGACCCGTCTCGCAGCACGCCCGGTCGATGGCCGACGACGAGGGCGGGATGCCCGAGCAGCAGCAGACCCCGCCGGGTCTGACCGCGGCCATGGACCCCGTGCCCGACCACGGGGAGTCCTCCTGGCAGGGCCGCGGCCGGCTCGAGGGGCTCAAGGCCCTGGTCACCGGCGGGGACTCCGGGATCGGCCGGGCCGTGGCCATCGCCTTCGCCCGGGAGGGCGCCGACGTCGCGATCAACTACCTGCCCGAGGAGCAGGAGGACGCCCAGGACGTCGTCGGGTGGATCGAGAAGGCCGGCCGCACGGCCGTCCTGGTGCCCGGGGACCTGCGCGAGGAGCGGAGCTGCCAGGAGATCGTGGACCGCGCGGTCGAGGGCCTCGGTGGGCTCAACGTCGTGGTGAACAACGCCGGGTACCACTGGGCCCGCGGCGAGTCCGGGCTGCAGGGGCTGCGCACGGAGGACCTGGAGCGCGCGGTGCGCACCAACCTCTACGGCACCCTGTGGATCAGCCGGGCGGCGCTGCCGCACCTGGGGCGCGGCGACAGCATCATCAACACCACGTCCGTGCAGGCCTACGACCCGTCCGCGACCATGATCGACTACGCCGCCACGAAGGCGGCCCTCAACAACGTCACCGCCAACCTCGCCGCCGACCTCGGCCCGGCGGGCATCCGGGTCAACGCCGTGGCCCCCGGTCCCGTCTGGACCCCGCTGCAGCCGGCCACCAAGGAGCCCGCAGCGGTGGCGCACATGGGCCGGGACACGCCCCTGGGGCGCATCGGGCAGCCGGCCGAGCTGGCCGGCGCCTACGTCTTCCTGGCCTGCCCGGCCGAGGCGAGCTACGTCAGCGGCACCGTCCTCGGCGTCACCGGGGGGCTGCCCGTCTTCTGAGCCGCGTCCCGACAACCCTCGACGGAAGGAGCATCCCGTGCCGAAGACCGGCAAGGACGACCACGCCAAGAAGTCCGAGCTGCCCTCCACCCTGCAGCGCTCGGGGCGGAAGGCCCAGGACACCTTCGCCAAGACCTACGACTCGGCGCTGGAGGAGTACGGCGACGAGGAGCGCGCGGCCCGCACCGCCTACAGCGCGCTCAAGCACACCCACGAGAAGGTCGGCGACCACTGGGAGGCCAAGGAGGAGTACGGTCCCTCCGACGAGCACGCCGCGGGCGGGCGGGACTCCGGGGCGCGGACCGCCGGGGGCGTGGACGCCAACGCCTCGAAGCAGCACCTCTACGAGGTGGCGAAGCGGCTCGGCGTGGAGGGCCGCTCCTACATGACCAAGAAGGAGCTGGTCGAGGCCATCCGGAAGGCCAACGACGCCGCGACCCGCCGGGCCCGCGGGGACTGAGCCGCCCGGCCCGGCGCTCACAGGACGCCGAGCAGCCCGCGCACCAGGGTCACCCCGCCGCCGAGGCCGGCGAGCACGAGGGCGGTGGTGCGCGCCGCGCTCAGCGGCACGCGGCGGGCGACGACGGCGCCGATCCGCACGCCCAGCACCACCGTGAGCACCACTCCGGGCGCCACCCACCACGGGGGCAGCCCGCCCGTCCCGGCGGCCCCGAGCAGCGTCTTGGTGAGCACGGACAGGGCGCCCATCGTCATGAACACCGGCTGCAGGGTCGCGGCGAAGGAGCGCTGCTCCCAGCGGGCCAGCCGGGCGTGGATGACCATCACCGGCCCGGCCACTCCGGCGGTGGTGTTGAAGAACCCGCCGATGGTGCCGGCGAGCACCGTCGGCAGCCGTCCCGGCCAGTCGGGCAGGCGGGGCAGGCCGAACATGGTGGTGAGGGCCAGCAGCACCACGCCGCCCACCACGACCTGCAGCCAGGCCGCCGGCAGCTCGCGGACCACGAGCGCGGCCGGCACGGCGCCCACGGCCGCGGCCGGGGCGATCAGCGCGAAGCGCCGCCAGTCGACGTGCTGCCACACCGAGAGCATGATGAGGAACCCGGAGACCGTCGTGGTCGCGTTGGTGACGAGCACCCCGGTGGCCGGCCCCAGCAGCAGCGCGAGGGTGGGGGCGACGACGAGCCCGACCCCGGTGCCCGAGACGCGCTGGAGCACCGAGCCCACGAGGATGGCGAGGGCGGCGACGACGACGAGTTCCACAGGCCCCATTCTGCGCCCCGACCGGGCCCGTTCCGTCCACCCGGCCGGTGTCGTTGGCGATCCCCCGGGTGGTAAGTAAGCTTGCGGTCATGCGAGGTCCCTCCCGGGGGACGACGTCCAGCGAAAGGTGCGCCATGAGCATCACCCGAGACCTGATCATCGACGGCGAGCACGTGCCCGCCCTCAGCGGCCGGACCGCCGAGGACATCAACCCCTACACGGGCGAGGTCTTCGCCACCGTCGCCGCCGGCGGCCCCGAGGACGTGACCCGCGCCGTCGACGCCGCGGCGTCGGCCGCGGAGGAGTGGGCCGGCACCACCCCCAGCGCCCGGCGGCGGATCTTCCTGCGCGCGGCCGACCTGCTCGAGGAGCGCATCGAGCAGGGCGCCGGGATCATGGCCCAGGAGGTCGGCGGCGTCCGCGGCTGGGCCGAGTTCAACACCCACCTGGCCGCCAACATCCTGCGCGAGGCCGCCGGGGCCACCACCCTGCCCCAGGGGGAGGTGCTCGCCACGGACATGCCGGGCGTGCGCTCGATGTCCGTGCGCCGGCCCTACGGGGTGGTCGCGGCGATCTCGCCCTGGAACGCCCCGTTCATCCTCGGCATGCGCTCCATCGCCGTGCCCCTGGCCGTGGGCAACACCGTGGTGCTGAAGCCCAGCGAGGACGCGCCCCTGGCGTGCGGGCTGTTCCTGGCCGACGCCCTGGTCGACGCCGGGCTGCCCGCCGGCGTGCTCAACGTGGTCACCAACGACCGCGCGGACGCCGCGGAGGTGGTCTCCGCGCTGATCTCCGACCAGCGGGTGCGGATCGTGAACTTCACCGGATCCACCGCCGTGGGCCGCACCATCGGCACCCTCGCCGCGCAGCACCTGAAGCCGGCGGTGCTCGAGCTCGGCGGGAAGAACAGCCTGGTGGTGCTCCGGGACGCGGACCTCGACTACGCCGTGGACGCCGCGGCCTTCGGCGCCTACATGAACGCCGGGCAGATCTGCATGTCGGTGGACCGGGTGCTCGTGGACCGCAGCATCGCGGAGGAGTTCACCGAGCGCTTCGCGCGCAAGGTGCGGGACCTGCCCACCGGCGACCCGGCCGACCCGGGCACCGTGATCGGTCCGGCCGTCAACGCCCGGTCGGCCGCACGGCAGTACGCGCTCATCGACGACGCCGTGGCCAAGGGCGCCGTGCTGCGGGCCGGCGGGCACCGGCTGGAGAACTCCCTGGTCCCCGCCACCGTCCTCACGGACGTGACCCCCGAGATGGACATCTTCCACGACGAGATCTTCGGCGCCGTCACCACCGTCTTCGAGGTGGACGGCCCGGACGAGGCCGTGGAGTTCGCCAACAACACCAACTACGGGCTCACGGCGGGTGTCATCACCGAGAACCTGGGCGAGGGCATCTCGGTGGCGCAGCGGCTGAAGACCGGCATCGTGCACGTCAACGACCAGTCCGTGTCCGACGAGCCGCAGGCGCCCTTCGGCGGGATCCAGGAGTCCGGGTACGGGAAGTTCGGCGGTCAGGCCGGCGTGGAGTCGTTCAGCGAGCGGCGGTGGATCACCGTCCAGGAGGAGGGCCACGCCCGGTTCCCGTTCTAGGCCCCGGCCCGCCGGCGGAACATCCGTGACACACCAGGAGGACAGCATGGACCGGACGGACGGGCAGCTGCGGGAGGTCGCCGCGTCCCGCTTCGGCATCGAGGAGTTCCGCGAGGGGCAGCTCGAGGCCATGGAGGCGGCGGCCGGGGGGCGGGACGTGCTGGCCGTGATGCCCACCGGCCACGGCAAGTCCGCGATCTACCAGGTGGTGGGCGCCGCCCTGCCCGGCACCGCTGTGGTGGTCTCCCCGCTGATCGCCCTGCAGCACGACCAGGTCGAGGCGATCAACGAGGACCTCGGCGCGGAGGCCGCCTTCGCGGTGAACTCCCGGGTCGGCGCCCGCCGCGAGCGCGCGGCGTGGGCGGCGGTGGAGGACGGGCAGGCGAAGTTCCTGTTCCTCGCCCCCGAGCAGCTGGCCCGCGAGGAGACCGTCGAGCGCCTCGCCGCGCACCGGCCGTCCCTGTTCGTGGTGGACGAGGCGCACTGCATCTCCTCGTGGGGCCACGACTTCCGCCCCGACTACCTCGTGCTCAGCGAGACCGTCGAGCGCCTGGGGCACCCGCCCGTGGTCGCGCTGACCGCCACCGCCTCCCCGCACACCCGTGCCGAGATCGTGGACCGGCTGGGCATGCGGGACCCGCTGGTGATCGTGCAGAGCTTCGACCGGCCCAACATCGAGCTGCGGGTGGTGCGCCACCACGAGGCCGCGGACAAGCGGCGGGCCCTGCTCCGGCAGGTCGAGGGCCTGGTCGGGCCGGGCCTGGTCTACGTGGCCACCCGCCGGGAGACGGAGGAGTACGCCGCCGAGCTGCGCGAGCGCGGGGTGCGCGCCGAGGCCTACCACGCCGGGCGCCGGCAGCCGGAGCGGGAGGACGTGCACGCCCGCTTCCTCGACAACGCGCTCGACGTCGTGGTGGCCACCACCGCGTTCGGGATGGGCATCGACAAGCCGGACGTGCGCTTCGTGGTGCACGCGGACATCCCCGACTCCCTGGACAGCTACTACCAGCAGATCGGGCGCGCCGGCCGGGACGGCGCGCCCGCCCTGGCCGAGCTGCACTACCGCTCCGAGGACCTGGGCCTGCAGCAGTACTTCGCCGGCGCCGCCCCGGACCCGGAGGACCTGGAGAAGGTCTTCCGGGCGGTCCGGCGCGAGGGCCCGGTCCGCGCGCGCGAGCTGCGCGAGCACACCGGCCTGGGCCCGCGCGCCCAGGCCCGGGCCCTGCACCTGCTGGAGCACAGCGGCGGCGTCCGGGCCCGGCGCCGGGGATACCGGGCCGCCCCCGGCGCCGAGGTCGGTCCCGCCGTGGCCGCCGCGCTCGAGGAGGCCGAGTCCCAGCACCGGATCGACCGGTCCCGGATCGACATGATGCGCGGCTACGCCGAGACCGACGGGTGCCGGCGGGACTGGCTGCTGAACTACTTCGGCGAGGAGACCGACGGGTGGTGCGGCAACTGCGACCAGTGCGAGGAGGAGGGCTCCGCGGCCGAGGCCGAGGAGCGGGCCGCCGCCACGCCGCACGGCTGGGAGATCCAGACCCCGGTCGCCCACCGGGAGTGGGGCCACGGGATCGTGATGGGCGCGGAGCCCGACCGGATCACGGTCCTGTTCGACTCGGTGGGCTACAAGGAGCTGTCCCTGCGGCTGATCGAGGAGCAGGACGGGCTGCTGGTGCACGAGCGGGCCGGGAGCGCGTAGCGTTTCCCGCATGGACGACGCCGTTCCCGAGATCGTCACCACCACCTGCTGCGTGGTGGGCGGCGGCCCGGCCGGGCTGATGGCCGGGGTGCTGCTCGCACGCCAGGGCGTGGACGTGGTCGTGCTCGAGAAGCACGCCGACTTCCTCCGCGACTTCCGCGGGGACACGATCCACCCCTCCACCACGGAGCTCATGGCCGAGCTCGGCTGGCTGGACGGCTTCCTGCGCCTGCCGCACACGCGGGTGGACCGGGCGACCATCGGGCTCGGCGGGGAGAGCGTCGTCGTCGGCCGCTTCGACCGCCTGCCCGTCCGGTGCCCCTTCATCGCGTTCATGCCGCAGTGGGACTTCCTCGACTTCCTCGCAGACCGGGGCGCGGAGCTGCCCGCCTTCCGGCTCCTGCGTTCGACGCCCGCCGACGGCCTGCTCGTCGAGGACGGGCGCTGCGTCGGCGTCACCGCCCGGAACGGCGCCGGGGCGCCCGTGCACGTGCGCGCCGAGCTGGTCCTGGCCACGGACGGCCGGGACTCCGTGCTGCGCGAGGCCGCCGGGCTGCGGCCGGTCGCCTCGCCCTCGCGGATGGACGTCCTGTGGTTCCGGGTGCCCCGGGTCCCGGGTCGGGAGGCGCCGCTGTTCAACGCCGGCGACGGCGCCGTGGTCGCCCTGAACCGCGGGGAGTACTGGCAGGCGGCCCTGATCATCCCGGCCGGCCAGCACGACGCGCTGCGGCAGCAGGGCATCGAGGCCCTGCGCGAGCGCGTGCGCGGGATCGCCCCGGCGCTGGCGGAGGGCCTCGCCTCGCTCGAGAGCTGGGACCAGGTGCGGCTGCTGCGGGTCCGGGTGGACCGGCTGCGCCGCTGGTGGCGCCCCGGGATCCTGTTCCTCGGCGACGCCGCCCACGCGATGTCCCCGGCCGGCGGGGTCGGCGTGAACCTCGCGATCCAGGACGCGGTCGCCGCGGCCAACCTCCTCGGGCCGCGGCTGCGGGACGGGGGAGTGCGGACCCGGGACCTGGCGCGGGTGCAGCGCCGGCGCGCGTGGCCGGCCCGGGTGACCCAGCTGTTCCAGCTCGTGCTGGCCCGCCGGCTCGTGCCCGGGCCCGGGGGCGGCCCCCCGAAGCCGCCCCTGCCGGTGGGCCTGGTGCGGGCGCTGCCCGTCCTGCCGCACCTGGCCGGGCGGTTCATCGGCCTGGGCCTGCGCCCGGAGCACGTCCGCCCCCGGGCACGCGCCCGGGACGGGGCGCGGGGCGGATGATCCCGGGGGAGGACCGGCGCGCCCGCGTGGACGAGCCCCACGTGGCCCCGCTCAACGCGCTGGTCCGGGGCTGGCGGGCAGGCGGCCGGTTCGTGCCGTGGGTCGACCCCGACGGCGGCGGCACCGGCACCCGGGTGCTTGCGCTCATGGAGGCGCCCGGCCCGGCCACCGTGGCGGCCGGGGACCTGGGCTTCAGCTCGGAGGACAACCCCGGCCCCACCGCCCGGCTGTTCAAGGCCCTGCGCGAGGAGTCCGGGCTGGCGCGCGGTGACTACCTGCGCTGGAACGTGGTGCCCTGGGCGCTGTACGACGCGGCGGGCCGGCACCGGCCGCCGCGGGCCGACGACCTCGCGGAGGCCGAACCCGCCCTCCGGGAGCTGCTCGCGGCCCTGCCCGAGCTGCGCGTCGTCGTGACGTTCGGCGCCCCGGCGCTGACCGGGATGATGCGGCTGCTCACCGTGGCGGAACCGCAGCGGCTGCTGCCGGTGCTGGGCGTCCCGCACCCGTCCCCGCGCAACGGGCACCGCCGGGCCGAGACGCGGCGGCGGATCCTGGTGGCGCTGCGCACGGCCGCCGGCGCCGCCCGCGCCGAAGGCGTCAGGAGCGCGGGCTGAGCCGGTCCACCACGGCCAGGAGGTTCTCCAGGATCGTGTGCCGCTGCGCGCTGCCGTCCGGGAGCAGCCCGATCGACGCGTTGTGGTAGAGCCCGTCGCCCATCTGCTGCACGGCGGTGGCGACCACGGGGTCCCCCACGTCGGCGAGGATCAGCGCGTACCACGCCTCCCCGAGCCGCTGCAGGCTCGCCCGCGCGTTCTCGTCCCCCGACTGGGCCAGCCGGGAGGCCACGATGAGGGCCCGGTCGAGCTGACTGTCCTCGAACAGCGACGTGACGAGGAAGTACCGCGCGGCCCCCTCCGGGGCCGCGGCCATCGCCTCGAGGTCCAGCTGCAGGAGCTCCTCCAGCCGCTGCAGCGTGGCGTCCACGAGGGCCCGTCGGTGCGGGAAGTGGTAGAGCAGCCCGCCCTTGGACACGCCCGCGGCGCCGGCCACGGCGTCGAGGGTGGCGGCGCGCTCGCCCTCGGCGAGGACGAGCTGCTCGAAGGCGGCCAGGAGCTTGTCCCGGGCCGCAGGTGGGCGCGGCATGTGAGGAAGACCTCCCTGGATCGGATGTGCCGCCCATTGTGCCAGCCCGCCGGTAACTGTACCGTCTAGACGGTACAGTTATCCAGCTGTGCGACCCGATCCGATCCCCGGAGGTGAACCATGACCACTCTGCTGACGCCCCGCCCCACGGCCGGCGCGCGCGAATGGGCCGCGCTCGCGGTCCTGATGATGCCTGTCCTGCTCGTGTCGGTGGACAACACCGCGCTGAGCTTCGCCCTGCCCACCATCTCGCAGGCCCTGCGTCCCACCGGCGAGCAGCTGCTGTGGATCGTGGACGTCTATCCGCTCGTCCTGGCGGGTCTGCTCGTGCCCATGGGCACGCTGGGGGACCGGATCGGGCGGCGCCGGCTGCTGCTGATCGGCGGGACCGGGTTCGCCGCCGTCTCCGCGGCCTCGGCCTTCGCGCCCACCGCGGAGGCGCTCGTCGCGGGGCGGGCCGCCATGGGCTTCTTCGGCGCCATGCTCATGCCCGCCACCCTGTCGCTGCTGCGCAACATCTTCCTGAACCCCGCCCAGCGGCGGATCGCCATCGCGGTGTGGGCCGGCGGGTTCAGCGGGGGCGCCGCGCTGGGCCCGATCGTGGGCGGCTTCCTGCTCAACCACTTCTGGTGGGGGTCGGTGTTCCTGATGTCCGTGCCGGTGCTGGTCCCGCTGCTGGTGCTGGGGCCGCTGCTGGTCCCGGAGTCCCGTGATCCCCGCCCGGGGCCGGTGGACGTGCCGTCCGTGCTGCTCGCCATGCTGGCGCTGACCCCGGTGGTCTACGGCATCAAGGCGGCGACCGCCTCCGGCGAGCTCTTCCACGGTCTGCTCAGTGCGGCCTTCGGCGTGCTCGCGGGCCTGCTCTTCGTCCGCCGCCAGGCGACCCTGGAGCACCCGGTGCTGGACCTCGGACTGTTCCGGTCCCGGGAGTTCACGGGCGGGGTGACCGTCAACGTGCTGGGCAACGTGGGTCTCTACGGGTTCCTGTTCATGCTCACCCAGTACCTGCAGCTCGTGGTCGGCCTGGACCCGATGGCCGCGGGCCTGACCATGGTGCCCGGCCTGGCCCTGACCGTCCTCGCCGGCTTCCTGGCCGTGCGGGCGGTGCGCCGCTTCCCGGCGCGCACCGTGATCACCGCGGGCATGCTGGTGTCCGCGGCCGGCTTCCTCGTGGTCGTCCTGGCGGACCTGTCCGCCCCGGCGGGGCCCCTGGTGGCCCTGGCCGCCTTCTGCCTGGTCGGCACCGGGATCGGCTTCGCCGAGACGCTGTCCAACGACCTCGTGCTCACGGCCGCCCCGCCGCACAAGGCCGGCGCGGCCTCGGCGATCTCCGAGACCGGCTACGAGGTCGGCGCGGTGCTGGGCACGGCGGTGCTCGGCGGCCTGCTGACCGCCTTCTACCAGAGCCACCTCGACCTGCCGGCGGCCCTGGGCGCCGGCCCGTCCGCCGCCGCGCACGAGACCCTCGGCGGTGCCGTCGAGGTCGCCGAGGGCGCCGGGGCGCTGGGCCCGGCCGTGCGGGAGGCCGCCTTCGGCGCGTTCACCGCGGGCATGCACTGGACGGCAGTCGTCATGACCGTGCTGGTCGCCCTGGCGGGGCTCACGGTCGCCCGCGTGCTGCGGCCAGCCAGGCGCTGAGCAGCTCCGCGTCGATCCGGCCGGCCCGCAGCCCCACGTGCCCGTCGGGGCGCACCACCGTCCCGCCCTCGCCCGGGCGGTCCTCGAGCCGGTGGACGTGCACCCGCGGCCCCGGCGTGCCCGGCCCCGCGCCGAGGGCCGCGGCGTCCAGCTCCGGGGCCGAGCGCTCCAGCAGGACGTGGAAGCCCGGCACGGCCGTGAGTCCGTGCAGCCGCACGGCCCGGCCGCCGCAGCGCACCAGCGCGTCCGGCAGGCGGTCGCCGGGCCGCGGCGTGCCGTGCACCCGCCCCGACGTCACGGAGAGCGGACTGCGCCGGTACCGAACGTGGAACTGGGCGAGCACGCCCATCCCCGCCGCCGTCAGCCGGGACCAGCCCAGCAGCGCCGGCGCGGCCGGGGCGGCCAGCGGGGCGACACGGCCGCGCAGGGTGCGGGACAGAGGGCCGGTGCCCGCCTCACCCCAGAACAGGGCGTGCGTCAGGGCCAGCACCTGCCGGTCCGCGGGGCGGCGCTCCTGCTCGTAGGTGTCCAGCAGCACCTCCTGCGCCGGACCCCCGGGAACCGGGCTCGCGGCGCAGGCCAGCTTCCAGCCGAGGTTGAGCGCGTCGAGGATGCCGGTGTTCATGCCCTGCCCGCCGGCGGGGGAGTGGGCGTGCGCGGCGTCCCCCACCAGGAACACGTCGCCCTGCCGGAAGCGCCCGGCGAGGCGGTGCTGGAGCCGGACCCGGGAGGACCAGGCCGTGCGGAGCATGCGGACGGGCAGCCCCGAGGCGTCGAGCACGGCCTGCAGCTCCTCCTCCGGGACGGGCGGGCCCGGCTGCCCGAACGGCGCCCCGGAGGGCGAGGACCGGGTGGTCGCCAGCAGCCGCCACGGCGCCCGCTCGCCGATCGCGAAGAGGAACACCAGTCCTCCCGCCGCGGCCACCACGTGGGCCCGCCCCTCGAGCAGGCCCTCCAGCTCGAGGTCGGCCAGCAGGATCTCCTGCCGGTACGGCCGGCCGCGCCAGGCCACCCCGGCGGCGGTGCGCACGGTGCTGCCCGGTCCGTCGCACCCGGCCAGCCAGCGGAAGGACGCCTCCTCGAGCGCCCCGTCGCGGTGCAGCACGGCCCGCTCCCCGCTGCGGCCCACGAACTCGGTGCCCCGCTCCACGGTCACGCCCCGCCGGTCCAGGGCCGCCCGCAGCACGGCCTCCACCTCGGCCTGGCGGGCCAGCACGGGGTGCGGGAACGCGGTGCCCGGCAGCGTGACGTCGTCGAGCCGGGCCGTGACCACCCGCGGGCCCAGGTGCAGATCCACCACCGGGGCGGTGTCGGCGCGGGCGAGCAGCTCGTCGACGACCCCGAGCGGGCGCAGCCCCTCGAGGGCCCGCGGGTGCAGGATCAGGGCCCGGGACGGGCGGAACTCCTCGGTCCGGCGCTCGACCACCCGCACCCGTGCCCCGCAGTCGTGCGCCTGCAGGGCCAGGGCCAGGCCGCTCGTGCCCGCCCCGACCACGAGCACGTCGGTGGGGGCCTCCGCCCCGGCGCCCGGGGTCATGTCACCGGGGGCGGGTCCACCGCGGTGAGCACGCCCCACGCCGGGGCGCCGTGGTCCGCCAGCAGGTCCGGCTCCTGGAGCACCTCGTCGCGGTGCAGTCCGGCGAAGACCACCGCCTGCACCGACGCCGGCTCGCTGACCAGGGAGAGCACCCACCCCAGGGCCCGCACGTAGTCGCGGGCCCGCTCCGGGCCGTCCCACTCGTAGACGCCGCGGTAGCGGTCCCGGTCGTCGTGGGCCAGCCACAGCTTGGAGACGAACCCCGGGAAGCCCGCGAACAGCGGGGTGTTGAGCTCGCTCTCCCACCGGAACAGGGTGTGTCCTCTGCCCCGCACCGCGCGCAGCCGGAAGACGACGACGAGCACCGCGGGCTCACGCGGGTCCTCGCCGTCCACCGTGGTCTCGCGGTAGACCCGGGAGCCCGTCCCGTCGGCGAAGCGCAGGCGCACTCCCCGGCGGCCGGTCGGCTGGTGCAGGCGCCGCTCCGCGAGCAGAGCGGCCGTGGAGGACACGGACCCCACCACGGCCCGGACCGCCGGTCCGGTCTCCAGGAACGGGCGGGTGATCGTCTGCGCTGTGCGTGGTGCTGTCATCGGATGATCCGCCTCCAGCTCGGGGACGTCCGGCCTCCAGGGTAGGACCGTGGACTCCGGCCCGTGCCCCGACCTGGGAAGTCACCGCTTTGTTGCGCCGGGCGCCGGGGCTCCCGGGCGTGACGCGGCCGCCGCGGACGTAGGCTCGGCGCACAGGGCCCGTCCCGGCCCGGGCCGGAAGGAGCGATCGCGATGACACCGCAGGAGCTGTTCGAGGACGCCGCCCGCCGCCCGACCCAGGTGGCGCGGCAGGTGCTCGAGGGCGTCCAGCTCGGAGTGCTGCACACCATGCCCGGTGGGACCTCCAACTCCGTGGCGTGGCTGGTGTGGCACGCGGCCCGGCAGCAGGACGCGCAGGTGGCCCGTCTGGCCGGCACCGAGGAGGTGTGGTCGGGCCAGGGCTGGAACGAGCGGTTCGGCCTCGACCTGCCCGACTCCTCGATGGGCTTCGGCCACCGGCCGGAGGACGTGGCGCGGGTCCGGGTGACGTCCGCGGAGCTGCTCCAGGACTATCTCGACGCGGTCGTCGAGCGCACCGTGGACTACGTGCGAGGGCTCACGGACGCGCAGCTCGACGAGGTCGTGGACCGGTCCTGGGACCCGCCCGTCACCCGGGGGGTGCGCCTCGTCAGCACGGTCGACGACGCCGCCCAGCACCTCGGCCAGGCCGCCTACGTCCGGGGCCTGGTCGACGGCGGGTGGTCGGGGCCGTACTGACGGCTCCCGGGAGCCCGTCCGGCCCGGCGCCGACGACCCCAGGTGGTTGCGTCTGCATCGAGACGTCGTGTGACAAGGCGCCGATGTGGGGACGACGCTTTCCTCGGTGGTCACCGTCCGTTCGCTTAAGCTGAGCACGCTGGGTCCCAGCACCTCGTCCCGCCGCTCCGTTCCTGCCGTCGCCGTCGGCGACTCCCTGGGGGAAACACTGCCATGCCCCGCGACTCCTCTCGCCCTCCGTCCACCGCCGGCCTGCGCCGGCGCGCCTCCTCTCCGGTGACCGCCCTGACCGCGTTCTCGGCACTGGTCGCCGTCAGCGTGGCGGTCAGCTCCGGCATCGCCCCCGACGCCGGGCCGCAGCGCGGCTCGGCCTTCGGCACGCCCTCGGACTCGGCGGAACGGGTGGAGCGCACGGAGAGCCGGTGGAGCCTGATGGCCGCCGGACCGGAGCAGCCGCGTCCGGCCGGGCCGCTGCGGGAGACCCGCTCGGTCTCCCCGGTCCGGGACGGCGGTGCCGGGGAGGGGTCCTGGCGGGAAGGCGCGGGCCGCGGCGAGGGCGGTCGCCACGGGGCCTCCACCGTGCGCCCGGGACGCCAGCCGCCGCGGCTCTACCAGGGGGAGCTGCCCGTCAACACGCTCATCGCACCCACGTCCCCGGGTGTGGTGCTGCCCGGCGGGCAGTTCGGCTGGCGGATCGCCCCCGACCGCGGCGGGCGGGAGTTCCACAACGGCACCGACGTCTCCGCCCCGGCGGGTCTGCCGGTCGTGGCGGCCCTGGACGGAGAGGTGACGGCCGTGTTCTGGGACGTGTGGGGCGGCAACCGCGTGGAGGTCACCCACGCGGACGGGCTGAAGACCACCTACAACCACCTCGAGGACGTCCGGGTGCAGGTCGGGGACCGGCTGGCCGCCTCCGAGCAGCTGGGCGCGGTCGGGGCCACGGGCATCCGCGTCACCGGCCCGCACCTGCACTTCGAGACCTGGGTGGACGGCCAGGCCGTGGACCCGCAGTCCTTCGACTGGGTCGACGGCATGCGCGTGATCCCCGCCTCCCGCAGCAAGTACTCCCTGGAGGTCCCCGTCCCGGAGACCGCCGACGACGAGCGGATCGCCGCGGAGCGGAAAGCGGCAGCCGAGAAGGCTGCCGCCGGGAAGAAGGCTGCGACCGACAGGAAGGCCGACGAGCAAGCTGCCGAGAAGAAGGCTGCCGAGAAGAAGGCTGCCGCCGACAGGAAGGCCGGGGAGCTGAAAGCCGCTGAGGAGAGGGCCGCCGCGGAACGGAAGGCGGCGGGACGCAAGGCGGAGGACCGTACCGACGATCGACAAGCCGATCCGGGGAAGGATGCCGCGCGCCTGGCGGCGGAACGAGCCGCTGCGGAGAGGGCGGTTGCCGAGCGTGCTGCCGCCGAGCGTGCTGCCGCCGAGAGGATGGCTGCTGAGCTCGCTGCTGCTGAGCTCGCGGCTGCCGAGAAGGCAGTTGCTGAGCGTGCTGCCGCTGAGCGTGCTGCCGCTGAGCGTGCTGCCGCTGAGCGTGCTGCCGCTGAGCTCGCTGCCGCCGAGAGAGCGGCTGCCGAGCGAGCCGCTGCCGAGAAGCTGGCGGCAGATCAGGCTGCGGCGGACCAGGCTGCTGCCGAGCGCGAGGCAGCGGAGCGGGAAGCGGCGGAGCAGGCCGCCGATCCCGGCAAGGGGCCGATGGAGGGGCCGGCTCGGGAACCGGGTGTGGCGCCTCTCGTGGCGGACGCGGTGCGGGACACCGACGGGGACGGGACGCTCGACGTCGACGAGGACGACATCGACGGGGACACGAACCCGAACGACGTCGACGACAACATCGACGGCGATGAGTTCCTCAACGACGTCGACCCCGACCTGGACGGTGACGGCCTGCGCAACGAGGCCGACCCGGACATGGACGGGGACGGCCTGATCAACAAGGAGGACTCCGAGCCGCGACGTCCCGCCGCCCGGACGGCGCAGGCACCGGCCGGGGAGGCCGGCGCGCCGCCTGCGGAGGGCGGGAACGGTGCGCCGGTCGACGCAGCCGATCCGGCTGCTGCGGTGGACGGCCCCGTCGCCGAGGTCCCCGTTCCCTGATCCCCCTGATCCGGAGGCGGCTCCCGGGTGCGTTCCCGGGGGCGGCCCGGAGTTATCCAGGAGTGACGCGGCCCCCGGCCCGGACGGCGCCGGGGCGCACTAGAATTCTGCCGCCGGTGTTCGGAATTCCGCGCGGGGGTGATGACGATGAGCACCACGCACCGGAGGGTCCCGGAGGACACGACGGCCCGGGCGCTCCAGGAGCTGGCGGACCGGCTGACGGGGCGGATGGTCGCACCGGGGGACCCCGATTACGACCGCGCCCGGCGGTTCTGGAACAGCCTGCTGGACGTCCGCCCCCGAGCGGTCGTGCGGGCCGGCTCGGTGCGGGACATCGATCTCGCCGTGGCCGCCGCGCAGCGCATACGCCTGCCGCTGGCCGTCCGCGGCGGGGGACACGGGGTGGCCGGCTCCGGCGCCCTCGAGGACTGCCTGCTGCTGGACCTCGGGCGGCTGCGGCAGATCGTCGTCGACCCGGCGAACCAGCTCGTCAGCGTGGAACCGGGCACCACCATCGGCGGCCTGGACCGGGCGACCACGGCCCACGGACTCGCGGTCCCGCTGGGGGCGGTCAGCACGGCGGGGGTCGCGGGCCTCGCCCTCGGCGGGGGCATGGGCTGGCTGACCCGCAGCAACGGGCTGACCCTCGACAACCTCGACTCCGCGGACGTCGTGACCGCCACGGGGGACCACCTGCACGCCAGCGAGGAGGAGAACCCCGAGCTGTTCTGGGGGCTGCGCGGGGGAGGGGGCAACTTCGGGGTGGTGTCCTCCTTCACCTTCGGCGCCCGCAGGATGCCGGCCCTCGTGCTCGCGGGCAGCCTCCGCTACCGCCGGCAGCGCTGGACGGGCGCCCTGCGTGCCTTCGCCCGGTGGGCGCACGACCTGCCCGACGAGCTCAACCCGATCGTCACCTTCGGGTTCGGGCCTCCGGGGGCCGCGGCCGGCGACGAGCCGTCGATGGCGGTGCAGTTCTGCTGGGTCGCGGAGGACCACGTCGCCGGCCGGGCCCTGGTCGACGAGCTGCGGGCGGACGCCCCGCCGGACGCGGAGGACGTGGCGGCGGTGCCGTGGCTCGACTGGCAGAGCGCCCGGGACGGGGCCTTCCCGAGGGGCTCGCGCGGGCGCTGGCAGAACCTGCCCCTCGGCCGGCTGGACGACGAGGTCGTCGACGTCGTCGTGCGCCTGGCGTCCGGGATCACCGACCGGGGCGCCGGCATCGACCTCCACCGCCTCGGGGGCGCGTTCGGGCGGGTCGCCGAGGAGGCCACCGCCTTCCCCAACCGCTCCGCGCCGTACTGGTTGACGTCCCACGGCGTCCGCCAGGACCCCGCGGAGGACGAGCGTCTCACCGCGTTCACCCGGACGGTCCACGCGGAGCTGCAGCCGTTCGCCGAGCACGGCCAGTACCTCAACCTCCTCGGTCCCGACTCCGCGTCGGCGGGGAACACGGACCGGGCCGTGCACCAGGTGTACGGGCGGGAGAAGCTGCAGCGGCTGGTCCGGCTCAAGGACCGATACGACCCGGGCAACCTCTTCCGGCTCAACCTCAACGTCGCGCCGAGCCGCCGCTGAGCTCCCGCTGAGTCGCCGGCGGGCCCGGGCGCGGCCGCGTCATCTTCCGCGGCAACTCGCTCCGCACCCTTCCGTGCGACCCGGCCGGGCACTACGGTCGGGGGCATCCGGTCCCCGCGCCGAGAGGTGACGCGCATGCCGCTCTACGAGTACCGCTGCCCCGCGTGCGGGGTGTTCGAACTCCTGCTGGGCATGGGCACGGCCGGGCGCGAAGCGTCCTGTCCCGAGTGCGGGACCGCGGCGCGCCGGCTGCTGGGCGCGCCCGGGCTCTCCCGGGCCGGATCCCCCGAGGCACGGCTGATCGAGCGCACCGAGGCCACCGCGAGCGAGCCGGACGTCGTCGCCGCCCTGCCGTCCGGGCCCCGGCGGCCCGCCCGGCACAGCACGAACCCCCTGCACCGCAGACTTCCCCGCCCCTGAGGGGGCACCGCACCGTCCGCCACGCACACCAGGAGGCACGTCATGCCGGAACTCATCTTTCCCCTCGACTCCTCACGGCCCTTCGAGGACCAGCAGCTCGTCGGGCACAACCGCTGGCACCCCGAGATCCCTCCGGTGGCGACCGTGCGGCCCGGGGACACCTTCCGGGTGCACTGCCGGGAGTGGTTCGACGGCGCGATCGTCAACGACGACTCCGCGGACGACATCCTCAACGCTCCGCTGCGGACCGTGCACAAGCTCTCCGGCCCGTTCGCGGTGGAGGGGGCCAGGCCGGGCGACCTGCTCGTCGTCGACATCCTCGACGTCGGGCCGATCCCGCAGGAGGACTCCGGGCCGCTGGCCGGACAGGGCTGGGGCTACACCGGGATCTTCGCCCGCACCAACGGCGGCGGCTTCCTCACCGACCGGTTCCCGGACGCCTACAAGGCGATCTGGGACTTCCGCGGTCAGACGGCCACCTCCCGGCACGTCCCGGAGGTGTCCTTCACGGGCATCGTCCACCCGGGCCTGATGGGGACCGCGCCCTCCGCGCAGCTGCTGGCACGGTGGAACGAGCGCGAGGGCGCGCTCATCGCGACCGACCCGGACCGGGTCCCGCCCCTCGCGCTGCCCCCGGAGCCGCAGGACGCGCTGCTGGGCGGGGTGCCGGACTCCGACGTGGACCGGGTGGCCGGAGAGGCCGCCCGCACCGCCCCGCCGCGGGAGAACGGCGGCAACCAGGACATCAAGAACCTCACCAAGGGCACCCGCGTGTTCTACCCCGTGTTCGTGGACGGCGCGAACTTCTCGGTGGGGGACCTGCACTTCTCCCAGGGCGACGGCGAGATCACCTTCTGCGGCGCCATCGAGATGGGCGGGTTCATCGACTTCCACGTGGACGTCATCAAGGGCGGGATGGAGACCTACGGGGTCTCGGAGAACGCGATCTTCCTGCCGGGCATCACGGACCCGCAGTACAGCGAGTGGATCTCCTTCTCCGGCACCTCGGTCACCCTCGACGGTGAGCAGCGCTACCTCGACGCGCAGCTGTCCTACCAGCGGGCCTGCCTGCACGCGATCGACTACCTCACGAAGTTCGGGTACTCCCCGGAGCAGGCGTACCTGCTGCTCGGCGCCGCGCCGATCGAGGGCCGCTTCTCCGGGGTGGTGGACATCCCCAACTCGTGCGCGACCGTGTACATCCCCACCGCGATCTTCGACTTCGACGTCCGGCCCTCGGCGGCGGGACCCCACCAGGTGGACCGCGGCATGGGCGCGCCCCACGCGGCGGCCTGACCCGCGCGGGCGCCCGCCAGGGCAGGAGGTCCTGCTCCGTCCAGGACGTGGGCAGGTGCCCTCCGGCGGGGAGCAGGACGAGCCTCGCCGAGGGCAGGTGCTCGGCGAGGCGGCGCGCGTGGACGGGCGGGACCACGTCGTCGTCCTCGGCGTGGACCACCACGATCTCCAGGTCCGCGAGCCGGCGGCCCACCGTGGGCGGCAGCGGGAAGCCGGGGGCGTTCCAGTCGGGGTCCTCCGCGTCCCAGAACGGGGCGGCCACGGTCACGACCCGCTGCAGCAGCGTGGGGACGCGGTGGCAGAGGAAGCGCAGGACCTCCGACCCGCCGAGTGAGTGGCCCACGATCGCCCAGGGCTCGTCCGGGATCGCCCGCACGGCCCGCCCGATCGCCTCCTGCCACAGCTCGGGGTCGGGGTCCTCGGGGCGGGGCAGGTCGGGGGCGACGACGTCGGCCTCGGGCCACTGCTTGCGCACCGCCTCGAGGAGCGGGTTGCCGCCGGGGGCGGGCTGGGGACCGGCCCCGTGCAGGAAGAGGATGCGCTGGACCATGGTCACCTCGGGACGGGGGAGGCGACGGGGGACGCCGCCTGTTCCAGCGTCCTCGCCCCCGCGGCGGGGTGTCAAGAGTCCCGCGCCGCTCCCGGAGCCGGGGCGAGGAGCGGCAGGCCCGGGCCCTCCAGCCGGTCGAGGGCGGCGGTGCGGCCGGTCAGCAGCAGCAGGAGCGCCTCCATGCTCCCCCGGACCTCCGGGCCCTCGCCCGCGCGCCAGGCGACGTCGGTGGCCACGAGCGCCAGTCCGTGCAGCCGCCGGCGCGCCCGGAACGGGAACGGCATCGACCACACCCGCTCCGCGGCCGCCCGGGCCGCCTCGGGCGGCATGGCGTGGTGGCGCCCCAGGGGCAGGACGATGTCCTGGGTGTGGACCAGCACGTCCAGCAGCGGTTCCCGGACGCTCGTGCCCGGTGGGTGCCGCCTCGACCCGTCCAGCCGCCGGTAGTCGGCCACGATCTCCGCGGCGGGCCGCCGGCCGCGGTCCCGGGCGTCCAGGTACATCGCCCGGTCGAAGTCGCCGCGCCCGCGCCACAGCGCCCGCACGAGATCGGCGGGACCGTACTGCGCCGAGGAGATGACGTGGGCGGCGACGTCCCGCACGGCCCAGCCCGGGCACAGCGTGGGGTGGTCCCACTCCTGCGGGCTCAGCGTCTCGAGCAGGTCCGCCAGTGCGGAGCGCTCGCGGTGGACGGCGTCCCAGATGGCGTCGCGGTCCATGGTAATCTCCCCCGAAGGTCAGCTTTCCTGACTAAATGTTCCGGCGCTGGACGCCGCGCTGTCAAGGGGTGGGCATGCACGAGGAGACCGGCACGAACACGGGGCTGCTGCTGTACTACCCGTACCGGGACATGGAGATCCGGGTGATGGAGGCCCTGCACGCCGGCGGGTTCGAGGACCTCTCCTACGCCCAGGCCCGCATCTTCCAGCGCATCGACCCCCAGGGCTCCCGGCTGGCCCGGCTGGCCGAGCAGGCCCGCGTGACCAAGCAGACCGCCAGCGTGCTCGTCCAGGCCCTCGAGCAGGAGGGCTACGTGGAGCGCCGCCCCGATCCGGCCGACGCCCGGGCCCGGATCGTGACGATCGCCGCCCGCGGCCGGGCGGCCCAGGCCGTCGCGGCGACCGTGGTCGCCGAGGTGGAGGCGCAGTGGCGCCGCCGGCTGGGCGCGCGACGCTATGCCGCGCTGCGCCGGGCGCTCGCCGACCTGCACGAGGATCCCGGCACCGGCTGACCACGGGTCCCGAGTGACCACGGGCGGCGCGGGTGACCACGGGATCCCGTGGTCATCCGGGCGGACCGTGGTCACTCGGTGGCGCGGAGCCCCCGGCGCGCCACAATGGGAGCATGACCGACGCCGCTCAGCAGCCCAGGACCAGCCGCGCCTACTGGACCGTGGAGCCCGGCCGGGGAGAGCTGCGCACCGCGCCGCTGCCCGCCCCGGGCCCGGACGAGGTCCTGGTGCGGGCGCTACGCTCCGGGATCAGCCGCGGCACGGAGCGGCTCGTCCACCGCGGCCTCGTCCCGGCGCGCGTGCACGAGCGCATGCGGGCCCCCTTCCAGGAGGGGGCGTTCCCCGGGCCGGTGAAGTACGGGTACCTGTCGGTCGGCGTCGTGGAGCAGGGCCCGGAGCCGCTCGTGGGCCGGCGCGTGTTCGCGCTGCACCCCCACCAGGACCGCTACGTGCTCCCCGCCGCGGACGTGACCCCCGTGCCCGAGGGCGTGCCCTCCGACCGCGCGGTGCTCGCCGGACCGGTGGAGACCGCCGTCAACGCGCTGTGGGAGGCGGCGCCGCGCTTCGGGGACCGCGTGGCGGTGGTCGGCGCGGGGATGATCGGGGCCTGCGCGGCGGCGCTGCTGGCCCGGTTCCCCCTCGCCCGGCTCCAGCTCGTGGACCCGCAGCCGTCCCGGGCCGGGCTCGCCCGCGCGCTCGGCGTGGAGCACGTGCGCCCGGAGGACGCGGCGGGGGAGTGCGACGTCGTCGTGCACGCCTCCTCCACCGCCGCGGGACTGGCCCGGGGGCTCGAGCTGCTCGGTGACGAGGGCGAGCTGATCGAGATGTCCTGGTACGGCGACGAGGACCCCGCGGTGCCCCTGGGCGCGGACTTCCACGCCCGCCGGCTGCAGATCCGCGCCAGCCAGGTGGGGGTCGTCGCCCCCGCCCGCCGAGCCCGCCGCACCACCGCCGACCGGCGCGCCGCCGCCCTGGACGCCCTGCGCGACCCCCGCTTCGACGCCCTGCTCACCGGGAGCTCGCCCTTCGAGGAGCTGCCGGCGACGATGGTGCGGCTCGCCGGGGACGCCCCGGAGGCGCTGTGCCACGTGGTGCGCTACGACTGACCACCGACCGCCCGACCCGAGGAGCACCGTGTTCACCCTGACCGTCCGAGACCACATCATGATCGCCCACAGCCTCCCGGACCCCTTCTTCGGCCCGGCCCAGGCCCTGCACGGGGCCACCTTCGCCGTGGAGACCACCTGGGCCCGGCCCGTGCTCGACGAGCACGGCGTGGTCATGGACATCGGCGTGGCCTCCGAGCTGCTCTCGGGCGTGCTCGACGGGCTGCGCTACCGCAACCTCGACGAGCACCCGGACTTCACGGGCCGCCTGTCCACCATGGAGGTCGTCGCCCAGCACATCGCCGAGTGGCTCGCGGCCGGGGCGGCCGGGATCGCGGGGCTCGAACGGCTGACCGTGACCCTGCGGGAGAACCCCGACGCCTGGGCCTCCTACACCCTCGAACTGCCCGTGCTGAGCGAGCGCGGCGGGCCCTCCCCCCGGTGAGCGCGGGTTCCGCGGTGGTCGAGGTGGTGGTGCCCGACGACGGCGGGCGGCCCACCGGCGGCTCGCTCTACGACCGCCGGCTCGTGGCGGCGCTGGGCGCCCACGGCCGCCCGGCCCGGCTCGTGCCGGTGGCCGGGGCCTGGCCCGCCGCCGACGCCGGCGCCCGGACCCGGCTGCGCACCGCACTGGGCGAGCCCGCTCCCGGGCGGACGGTCGTGCTCGACGGCCTCGTGGGGTGCGCGGCCCCCGAGATCGTCGGCGACGCCGTGCGCCGCGGCGTGCCGGTGCACCTGCTCGTGCACCTGCCGCTGCCCGCCGAGACCGGCCTGGACCCGGCGGAGGCCGCGCGGCTCGCCCGCGCCGAGGCCACCGCGCTGGCGGCCGCGACCGGGGTGCTCACCACGAGCAGCTGGGCGGCCCGCGACCTGTTCCGCCGCTACGGCACCACGGACGTGGCGGTGGCCGAACCGGGGGCGCACCGGGGTCCGGTGTCGGCCGGGTCGGCCGTGCCGCACCTGGTCTGCGTGGCGTCCCTGACCCCGCGCAAGAACCAGCTCCTCCTGCTGCAGGCCCTCGCCCCCCTCACCGGACTCCCCTGGACCCTCGAGCTCGTCGGCCCCGCGGGCGGTCCCGCCTACGGGCGGCGGCTCCGGGCGGCCGTGCGCGACCTCCCGGAGCCGGCCCGCGTGCGCCTCCGCGGCCCTCTGCAGGGCCCTGCGCTGGAGCGGCTGTGGGCCGGCGCGGACCTGCTGCTGCTGCCCTCGAGCGCCGAGACCTACGGCATGGTCGTCACCGAGGCGCTCGGCCACGGCGTGCCCGCGGTGGTGGGGGCCGGCACCGGCGCCGTCGAGGCGCTCGACGGCGGGCCGGCCCCCACCACCGCGCCCCGGCCGGGCGCCGCCCTCGCCCCCGACGACCCGTCCGCCTGGACCGAGGCCCTCCGCGCCTGGCTGACCGACCCCGCCCTGCGCGCGCAGTGGCGGGCCGCGGCGCTGGCCCGCC